>DASQTN010000553.1:0-2871 GCA_035641895.1 Chryseolinea sp.
GGATTCTGCCTGCCTATGGATGATTGCCTTGCTCAAGTCGCTATCGATTTTGGTGGCAGACCATGGCTCGTATGGGACGCCGAGTTCAAGCGTGAAAAAATTGGTGAGATGCCAACTGAAATGTTTTTTCATTTCTTTAAATCTTTTTCTGACACCGCAAAGTGCAATCTCAACATCAAAGCTGAAGGAACGAACGAGCACCATAAAATTGAAGCCGTGTTTAAGGCCTTTGCAAAAGCGATTAAGATGGCTGTAAAAAAAGAGGGAAACTTATTGCCATCAACAAAAGGAATGCTTTAGAGGTACGAGGTAAGAGATACGAAGTACGAGGTACGAAGTGAAGCTTAAAATAATTTATCAATAAACTAAAATGTTATGCAAGACTTAAAAAACCGTTACAAAAGTTTCGCTATCGAAACTGCAGTCCTAATTCAGCAACTTCCGAAAAGTACGATTAATTCTGCGTACTCAAATCAATTGATCAGGTGTTCGAGTTCGCCGGGAACCAATTACCGAGCAGCCTGTCGAGGAAAATCCACTGCCGATTTTATCAACAAGCTTAAAATTGTCGAGGAAGAATTAGATGAATCGATGTACTTTTTGGAACTGATTCAACATTTTAATCCAAAATTTCAGGCGCAGATAACAAAATTAATTAACGAATCAAATGAATTGCTTGCAATAACCGTAGCGTCAATCAAAAGTTCAAGGCTCAACTCTCGTACCTCGTAAATCATACCTCGTATCTCTAACCAATGAAACTAGCGATTATAAAATACAATGCAGGAAATATTCAATCGGTTTCGTTTGCCTTAGAACGACTCGGTGTTGATTTTTCAATTACTGATAATACCGAAGAAATTCAAAAAGCCGACAAAGTACTATTTCCTGGGGTTGGTGAAGCAAGCACCACAATGAATTATCTGCGTTCAAAGAAACTTGATCAAGTAATAGTTTCTCTACGGCAACCACTGCTCGGTATTTGTCTTGGGATGCAATTGATGTGCAAACATTCCGAAGAGAATGACACGCAGTGTCTGGGAATTTTTGATGAACCTGTAAAGCGATTCATTCCACAGGGAGATTTCAAAGTTCCCCACATGGGATGGAACAACTTAGCACTATCACAGGGTTGGTTAGATCCAGCCATAAAAGGAAAGTACGCTTATTTTGTGCATAGCTATTACGTTCCTGTAAATCAGTTTACTTCGGCCGTGACGGATTATATTAATCCCTTCAGTGCCGCGATGCATCAGAATAATTTCTACGCGGTGCAATTTCACCCGGAAAAATCTGCCATTGCTGGCGAGCTGGTTTTGAAGTCATTCCTTAGTGTTTAAATAATGATGAATTTTAAATTTTAAATTTTGAATTGGTGTATGAAAACTCAAAATATAATCGTTGAAAAAAGTTTCAATTTCTCGTTGGCGGTAATCATTCTGTACAAAAAGCTTATTGAGGTTCATGAATATGTATTGTCAAAGCAAGTTCTAAGAAGCGCTACGAGCATTGGTGCTAATGTTGAAGAGGCCATTGCAGGACAGTCAAGAAAAGATTTTATTGCAAAGATGTCAATTGCATCGAAAGAAGCTCGGGAAACGAAATACTGGATCCGGCTATTAGAAAAAAGCCAATTTCTTAATTATAACTATAGCGTACTTCTTACGGATATCGAACAAATAATTAATATTCTTACAGCAATTGTAAAAACGTCACAAGGAGTAATAAAAAAAGGGTAAAACGTTTTGAATTATTTGCTATCACATTTCGAGACGCCTAATTCAAAATTTAAAATCCATAATTTATAATTAAAAAAATGAGAATCATTCCGGCTATCGACGTAATTGATGGAAAGTGCGTGCGTCTGACTCAAGGCGATTATGCACAGAAAAAAATCTACAATGAAAACCCCGTCGAGGTGGCGAAAGAGTTCGAAGACGCTGGATTAAAATTTCTTCATCTGGTAGATCTGGATGGTGCGAAAGCTGGTAAGGTAACAAATTGGAAGGTGGTTGAATCCATTTGCAAACAAACCGGCCTTGAAGTTGACTTTGGAGGGGGAATAAAAACGGACGAAGAAATACAACGGCTTTTTGATTGCGGGGTGAAACAAGTAAATCTTGGGAGTATCGCCGTCAAAGATCCGAAAAAAGTAACTGGTTGGATTGATAACTTCACCTCTGGAAAAATAATCTTAAGCGCCGATGTAAAAAATGAAATGATCGCGATCAGTGGATGGCAGGAAAGTGCAGGAATTCCAATAACGAATTTCTTAACAGCTTATATTGGACAGGGAATACAATATGTGACCTGTACTGACATTAGTGTAGATGGAATGCTGACAGGACCAAGCATCGATTTGTATAAAAAGATATTGATAAATTTTCCGCAGTTGAATCTTATCGCCAGCGGCGGCGTAAGTTCACTTCTTGATCTTCAAGAACTCAAACTCATCGGGGTTCATGGTGTGATCGTGGGAAAAGCAATTTATGAAGGAAGGATTAAACTAGAAGAGTTTGCGAAATTGTAGATTTTAGATTTACGATTGTAGATTGACGAAACTCACAAATGTTGTACGCTATAATAAAGTTTTATGAATGCAGAAATGATGAAATTAAGAACTAAAAAATTTGCAGTTGAAACTGCTAAATTTTGTGAATGCCTTCCTCCAAAATTTTCAATGTTGGCATATTCGAAACAGCTAATCAGAAGTTCAAGTTCCGTAGGCGCAAACTATCGTGCGGCCTGCAGGGCAAAGTCGCTGGCTGACTTTATTAACAAATTAAAAATCGTTGAAGAAGAGGCAGATGAATCGATCTATTTTTTGGAGTTGATTGAAGAACTAGATTCATCTCACAAAACAAATGTTAC
>DASQTN010000554.1:0-3818 GCA_035641895.1 Chryseolinea sp.
GCTGATCAAATCCTTATCGATTATGAACCGGCCATTCTATGGCAACATCAATATCCTGAAAGCGCTCGACAATCGGTCGAAATCGCGATGGCCGGGCTGCTAAAAATTTTCAAAACACTTTCGGGAAAAAAAATCTTTCCAACCCATGTTGATTTCGTTTATTTCCCACGTTCAGTAGCTGAATATGAACGAATCTTTCAAGGTGTCATTCAATTCCGGAGGAAGCGGAACACTCTAACATTTCGTAAGACCGATTTGCTTTCACCTGTCATCAGCTACGACAAATCACTATTTGCATTTCTCAATAACGCGCTCGACCAAAAATTAAAGTCGCTCAGAAATGATGAACATTTTTCAGATCAACTAAAGCAAAAGATAATTAATGACTTCAAAGGAAGACCACCCAACATTAATATTGTGGCATCTCATTTTAACATGACGGGGCGATCGCTGCAGCGGAAATTGAAAGAAGAGCAAAAAACCTATCGTGGAATCGTTACCGAGATCAAAAAAGAACTTGCCCAAACCATTCTGACGCGCTCACATTTTCGCATTGGCGAGGTGGCTGAAATGCTTGGCTATTCTGACTCAACAAGTTTTAGAAAAGCGTTTAAGAAGTGGTCTGTTCTAAGTCGCGAGAAGTAAGGAAGAATTGCCGTCCGCCGGTCACACTAATGGGAAACCGATCTCGGGCCGCGAGTATCTTCGCTAAACTTTCCAGGTTGATGTGAGGCCAAATCATGGAAATTATAGATTCCTCAAATCTTACAACTAAAATCCTACTCCGCTGTTACAATAATATCATGAAACGGAAAATATCATTAAGGAAAAGAGGGAACGAGGGACAAGGTCCACGTGAACATCTTCCGAAAGACTTACGAGAATTAGAGCACGACGAGCTTTCGGGATATGAAAATAAAGAGTCTTCCCTTGCCGCCAGTAGCACAGACGAAAACGAAGATGAAGGGTTAGGAGATGGAAATATGAGCAGAAGTGACAAGGACCTTCTCAGCAAATAGGGTAACTATTTTCATTTTGAATCAAGCTCAATAATGGATCCAATTATAAGCATGGTGCGGATCAAGTACAAGCACGGGCTATAACAACATTGAACCAAGCAATTCCGATGGCGAGAATTTAAGAGACATCTTAAGTAGAATTAGGAGAAACAAAAATTTCCAGCGGCTATCTTATCCTAAACGTCCAATGTTATTTTTCGAACTGTGCGTCTACACGCTATGTGAAATTTCTATATCAGCGATGAATGTGGTTGTAATTCCAACGACTTGATCAACATACCGTAGAAAAGTTTGTCAATGTTTGGAAGCGTTGTTTATTTGACGAAAGAGAATCATCCTAGTTATGTATTTTAGCAGTTAATGAGAAGTGGAATAGACTATCTAAAGGAAATACAAAAATTTACGACAAGTCAATACTGGAATTCAGGTGTTCGTATTACTACTGGAGTTCTCATACCCATGCTCATTATGGTTCACGAGGGCTGGCTTTCGGTCGGAATTCCTTTTTTATGGGGTGCACTGTTTGTAAGCCTAACCGATACACCGGGTCCCATTCGGCACCGTCGAAATGGAATGCTGGCCGGCATAATATTAAATACTAGCGTCGTAGTTATAACAGGCCTTCTACACAATCACGAAATTCTATTACTGATTCAAGTCCTCCTGTTTTCTTTCTTTCTTTCATTGCTCGGAATTTATGGAGTGCGCGCCGGAGCCGTAGGAACGTTGGCGATTGTTGTGATGCTGTTGAACATGTCACCATTTAAAGATCATAGTAATTTTCTTCTAGATGCCATGCTAACTGCGGGAGGTGGTATTTGGTACGGAGTTTTTAGTCTTACACTTTACAGGCTTCAACCATACAGATTGGTAGAACAGGCACTGGGTGAAAGTCTTTTCCAACTCGCCGACTACATCGGCGCTCGTGCCTTATTTTATAAAACGGGAATCGATGTCAATGCATGCTTTAATCGAGTAATGCAAAATCAGGTACAGCTTATAAAAACGCATAATCAACTACGCGAACTGATTTTCAAAACTCGGCTTTTCGTCACCGATCCAAGCCCAAAAAGCAGAAGCATTATGATGGTATTCCTAGAATCACTCGATCTCTTCGAGGAATCAATGCATACTTACCAGGACTATAAATTGCTTCGGCAACATACCCGTCATACGGATTTATTGCCGAAATTTTATGAGGTGATTGTTAAGCTGACAGGTGAAATAGACCGAATAGGGTTGTCGGTACAGGCAGGAGCTTCTGTCAGACGAATGCCCGATTTTACGAATGAGCTGAATGAATTATCGCGTGCATTGGATGAACATAAAAAAAATTCTTCGGGGCCTGCGGTAAGTCAAAGCTTACACGCCCTTGAACTTACAATAGAAAATATCAAAAGTGTTGTAAGCCGTTTATGTAAGTTGGTGTTGTACACGCAGATGCAGATTGATGTAAATCCAACCCTTCAAAATGAGAAACCAGAAATCTATGCACCGTTGGATTCTTCGAACAAGCCATTACATGTTTCATTGTTGTTTGAGAACCTGACTCCTCGGTCAAATAATTTCAGATATGCTGGCCGATTGGCAATAGCGATGGTCATCGGATATACCGTTTCAACGTTCCTTGCGTTGAGCCATACGTATTGGGTATTGCTCACCATTGTTACAATACTTAAACCGGTCTATAACGTTACGCGTAGACGGAATATCCAAAGGGTAATTGGTACGCTTGCCGGCGTGCTGGTCGCCAGTGTGATATTGTATTTCGTCTCCAATCAAACCGCGCTATTGATTCTGCTAATTATTTGCATGCTGATGGCGTATAGTTTCCTTAGGATTAATTATTTAGGATTCGTGATCTTTTTGACGACTTATGTCATCATCACTTTTCATTTCCTCAATCCTATTGAATTTAAAAATCTGATAGGCGAAAGACTGGTAGATACCCTGATAGGATCGTTGATCGCTGCGTTCGCATCGAGATTCATATTTCCAGTTTGGAAACATGAAAACATTGAAAGTTCGATGCAAGAAATCCTATCAGCGAACAGAACATACTTCAGCACCGTGTGGCAGCAACTGTTTACACATTCCGATGACGATAACGCGTACGCTAAAGCCAGGACTGATGCCATTATAGCGTTGACAAATCTTTCAGACAATTTTCAACAGATGCTTACCGAACCGGGCCAGGGAAAGGCATCATCACATGTTCACCAATTTGTAATTGCCAGCCATGCACTCACGAGTAGAATTTCGGCGCTTTCTGCGAGAGACATAAATAACATTCCTCTCAAGGTTTCTGAGACAAGCCAGATGAACATCACTCAGATATTGACCGACTGTATCGAAAATCTAAACGGAAATAGAAACAATGCCACCGTGCATAAAGATCACGTCCCACCTATTCAATCTGTAAACCCGATTTCGATTATTTATTCCTTGTCTCGTGATCTCCGAAACATTACACAGAAAATTGCGGAAGCAAAAGAATAGACGTTTAAACATACTTGGCTATATTCGGCGAGACACCGGCAGAGTATCACTGCTAAATTCTAAAATCCGTCACAAAAGAAACACGCTTGCTCAATTTCAAAGCAACCGTTCCTGGATAATCCAAATAGTAATTAAGCAAATTTTCTATCTTTAGTAAGTGATAAAAATTTCTGTCAGCTATGAGAAAATCATTTTATACAATCGCATCGCTCTCTCTGATTTTAATGTCGCTTGCTGTATGCGGTCAAACGGTAACAAATCAAAAAGAGCGGGACGAAAGGGTGCAGGCGTTTCTTCTCA
>DASQTN010000555.1:0-2703 GCA_035641895.1 Chryseolinea sp.
GGATCGAAGTGAACACCATAGGCGGTAGTTACGTCCATTCCCCGGCTGATAAACGATCCGTCCGCCTGACGCTCGCTGTACACTTCACGCCACGTTTTACCACCGTCGGTAGTTTTCATGGTACGGTACCAATCCGTTACGATGGCCACATTTCCATTGAAGGGTGAAACACCGACATCCATCAAGCGGATGTACTCGCCGCCAAATGCTTCCTCTGACCAGGCGTCTTCCAGGTTGGAAACACCAATACCATCCTTCACCCCATACTGCCCTGAACCACCGCCACCTTTCCACACCCAGTTCCAATTTCCTGAATCGTCTGTCTTCAATGCGCCGTACCAGTGAATCGATTTGTTGCCTGTTTTTTCCTCATACCTGTTGCAGACTACATAAGCATGCTGCGCATCAAACTCCGGACACGATACCATGGAATAGCTGGGCGTTATTTTATAACGGTCGTTGTTGATAGTTTTGTCGTCGATTTTTTTCCACGTTGCACCGTTGTCAAGCGATGTCCATAACGTCGTATATCCAAACTCTTCTTCAATGGCTTTTGACTGATCGTGATGAAGCGCATATAAAATAACCTGCTCGCTGTCTTTCACCGTTCCACCGGAAAACGAAAACGCCGGCACCATAGCTGGAGGAAGGGCTTTTTCTATAACTGCGTTTGATCTTTTGTTAAATGTATAAATGCTATTGGCAGTAAAAAGTAGGACGTGATCTTTCAGACTTCCCGGGTTTGTATAAATAAAATCCACAGCCTGCTGAAGGTCTTTCCGATTGAAATTCTTTCCACGATCATTCGAATAATAAAACGCTTTTTCCATGCTGAAATAAAGCATGTCTTCCTTCACAGGATCAACCTTAATTCTATTAATGTCACCGCTCTCGGAATTGTACAATGAAGTTGAAACTGTTTTGAAAGAATAATTGGCATGGTCGCCTTCGTATTTTTCAGATACTATTTCTTCCTTAACAGGGAATATTTGTTCCCATGTTTTTCCGCCATCGGTCGATCTGTTTAAAGAGGATGAACCAATATAGATAGTTGTATTATCGTGGGGATCAAACGCAAAACTGTTAGCGCCATTTGGAAAATTGATTTGATGGTAAGATTCGCCTCCATCTTTCGTCAAATAGCTACCGGTCATATCGCACAGGACCAAAAATTCCTTTTCTGTGTGATAAGAAAATGTAGGAAAGAAAGTTGCACCACCTCCGCCCGGTCCAAGTTTGCTCCAGTCGGAGCCATTTCCCGTCTCTGGTTTTGCTTCTTCCGATCGGCATGAAAAAAAGAAAATGATCGGAAGCAAAATCCCTCCCACCCAACCTTGCATTATTTGTATCGCCTGCCGCGGTGGATTGCTATACATTCCCATAAAAAGGTTTTACTATTTATTCAATAATAGCTATGTAGTTAGCCAAGTGCTAGCAGGATAAACGCTTAGCTCGTTGATTTGGTTAAAAACGCTGAAAGGGTATGCATTTCTTTAATACGTATTCACCTTAGTAATCGATCTCGCATGACTCCACCAAAACATTTTTTCGCCCTGCTATAAGCGAACGCCACGGCGAGCCCCTAAATTTCAAGCGTCATCTTTATGAAATGTAATTACTTCGGCGATGTTGGCCGCGATACAAAACAACCATGAAATATGAAAAGCCCGGCCAACCACCAGAGCAAACGTTGTATTAATGTTCCAGCATCTTGGTTCGTGGTCACAATAAGAAGCTCTCGCCTTTGTTCATGATCATAACCAAACCTGTGCCCGGCTGGCAAGCGCAATTTCTCAACAAGCAGTTGCCTTCGCCATTTTGAGTTAATGAGAAATCTCTTTTGAAATAAAATTATTTCTAGTTGTTCACTGCCTCTTAATTTTAAATATTCTCTCTGCATTGCCGTATGCAATTTTTTCGCGCTCTAGATCGGAAAGTGTAGCAGATTCAATAAAGTCAACAGCAGGCCGTGTAGGTTGAAAGGGAAAATCGATCGCCCACATGATCCGGTCAACGCCGATTTTGTCGATGCAAAACCTAAGCGCGGATGGATCTTCAACGCCGCTCGTAGTGATGGTAATATTGCGTTGAAAATATTCACTTGGCTTCAGCTGATTCTGACGTCCTGCGCGAGCTCCTGGCGCGCCCATAAAATCGAGTCTCCATAACCAAAACGGCAAGGCCTCGCCCATGTGGCCGATGACAATCTGAAGCTTTGGAAAACGATCAAAGACTCCACTAAACATTAGCCGTAAAATATGAGTGCCCGTTTCAATTCCATATCCCCAAACTGCTCCTTCAAGCCGGTAATCGCGAAATGGCGCAGCCATACCATCTGAAGGCGCACGAGGATGAATGTAAAGGGGTACATTTAATGATTCAGCTGCTTCAAAAATTGGCCAGAACTTCTGGTCATCCAGGTATTGGTTTTCTGTATGAGAATTAACAATAAAACCGTTAAGCTTAAGTTTGTTTATAGCCCGATCCATTTCCTTCGTCGCACTACTTGGATCCTGCGGAGCGAAACTTGCCAGACCTGCAAATCTGCGAGGATGACGACCTATCGCTTCGCCCAGCCGGTCATTCGCAAGGCTGGCGAGATTTGCCGCAACATCCTTTTCAAAAATTTGTACGCCTGGCATCGCTAACGAAAGTATATGCATGTCTACTCCAGAAGCGTCCATATCCGCTAACCGGCCAGCA
>DASQTN010000556.1:0-2939 GCA_035641895.1 Chryseolinea sp.
TCCGCAGCCCAGAACCAACGAATAGGTACGGTAATATTACTGAGTCTCACGCTATTATTGGGATTTACCGCCGCTCCGGCGCTTCGCTACAATCAGGAAAGACAAACTGCTCTAACCGAACTCGTATCAAAAAATTCAAAACAACACCGTACTGTTGCATATTCGATTCCTGAAAATGATTTTCCGCTTTATTTTCTTATTTCGCTTCGAGAGATTGTAACAAGGCTAACGCTGTTTGACATGAACGTTAGCACGAAGCGTGCTGAGAATTTAAAATCATTGTTGTTAGTCAAAAGACTGAGGATAGAATCGCTTCACTTGACAGTTGGCCGTTCGCAATTAGCCGAGACTGACTTCATTAGGGGATAATCACATCGGCCTATTCCAAGGCCTAACATTTTGCGCTTAGACTCTTAGCGCGTCCCCTAAATCCCAGCACATGCAACTCTTAAAAAAAATAGGACGTATCCTAATTATTTCTGTATTCATAATACTCGCCTCTTTCGGCATAGGTCTTTTTGGTGTCAACTTTCGGGAATCCTTTATGAATAAGGAAACCCGGATTGAAATGGTCGACAAAAAAGAGGATGATGATGAAAGTGAAGGGGAACAAAATGAAATCAAGGGATAACAACCACTAGAACGTTCACGACATAGTACGGGACAATGCACATTGACAAATGCCAAGTGTGAAAAATACACTTGTGCCGTCGCGTAGCTTTCATACCCTCAAAAAAGCTCATAATTTGTTTATATTTTTCTTCGTTTGGATTCTATCTAAAACGTTGATTGTTAATCTAATGTCATTTATACAAGGCTACTTTTCTTTACATTTTTAGTGGGATAATTTTCCTTCTCCGCGCGACCGGCGTGCTTTGTCATGCAAACGATAGCAATCCCTTCTCCGCTATTTAATGCACAACAAAATCATCCACATTCAAAACCATGACACGCTTTTTTACCACGTTGATCGCACTGCTATTCATTTCTTATCCGGCTGTATGCGGGAAACAAAAGGCCAAGCCTATTAATATCGAGTCGCCTAATGGGAAGGTCAAAATTCAGTTCCTGCTAAAAGACGGAACCGCATTCTACCGGGTTCAATACCTGAACAAAATTCTGATAAACAATTCGAGGTTGGGATTCACCTTGAAAGAACAACCTGCGCTGGACAAAGATTTTAAAATAACGTCTTCAACAAAATCCAGGGTGGATGAAATGTGGACCCAGCCCTGGGGCGAAGTAAAAAATATTCGAAATCACTACAATAGTGTCAGCATTAACCTTGAGGAACAAACAAACCTCAATCGAAAAATAACCGTCACATTCAGAGCCTACGATGATGGTGTCGGCTTCCGATATGAATTCCCCGCGCAACCGAATCTTAAGGAATTTGTCATCCTCGATGAACTCACAGAATTCTCATTGGCGCAAGATTTTTCAGCCTGGTGGATTCCCGCCTACGGGCCAGAAATGGATTCCGAATATCTCTACAAAAACACTAAGCTCAGTGAGATCAAAGAAAAAACTTCGACCCCTATTACACTGGCATCCGACAATTTATTCGTCAGCATTCATGAAGCAGCCTTAGTCGATTATGCCGGAATGGCGTTGGCCCTTCAACCCAATTTTAGTTTGAAATGTGATTTGGTTCCATGGGCTAATGGGAATCGCGTAGAAACCTGCGCGCCGATGAAAACGCCATGGCGTACTATACAGATCGCCACCCGCCCGGGCGATTTAATTACCTCTTATTTAATTCTGAATCTTAACGAGCCGAACAAGTTGAAGGATGTATCCTGGATCAAACCGGGAAAATACAACGGCATCTGGTGGGGAATGCACGTCGGAAAAAATACCTGGGAAGGTGGTGCAAACCACGGTGCCACTACTGAAAATGTAAAGGCTTCAATTGACTTCGCTTCCAACCATAAACTTTCGGCTGTTTTAGCGGAAGGATGGAATGAAGGTTGGGAGGGTGACTGGACCGTCTCAGGAAACTTCAGTTTTACAAAAGCTTATCCCGATTTCGACCTCGAAGAACTCAGTCGCTATGCAAGGGCAAAGAACATCGGCTTGATTGCCCACCACGAAACCGGAGGCAATGTCAAAAATTATGAAAACCAGTTAGAAGATGCGTTTAAGCTTTGTCAATACTACGGTATACAGCGCCTTAAAACGGGGTATGTAAATAAAATGCCGAGCGGTGAGCGACATCAGAACCAATTCATGGTTCGACACTACCACAAAGTAATGGAGACTGCGGCGCGATATAAAATTATGCTCGACGTGCACGAGCCGGTCAAGGATACCGGACTTCGACGCACCTACCCAAACATGATGACACGCGAAGGAGTAAGGGGCACAGAGTATGAAGCCTGGAGTGATGGCAATCCTCCCTCCCACACTACGATACTTCCCTTTACGCGCGGACTGGCCGGGCCCATTGATTATACCCCTGGAATTTTCGACATCATGTTTAAAAACAAAGGAACGTTTCGTGTTCATACAACACTCGCCAAACAACTCGCGCTCTATGTGGTGATTTACAGTCCGATGCATATGGCGGCCGACCTACCAGAAAACTATGAAGGGAATTCGGCTTTCAAATTCATTGAAGATGTTCCAACAGACTGGGAAGACACAAAAATACTCCACGCAAAAATTGGCGAATACATCACTACTGTTCGCAAAGACAGGAACTCCAGTGATTGGTACCTGGGAAGTATCACCAATGAAACAGCTCGTACCCTTGATGTTAAACTGAACTTTCTTGACAAAGAAAAAAAGTATACGGCCGAAATTTATCAGGATGGCAAGGATGCGGATGTTACAACGAATCCCTTACCAGTAGAAATCCAAACACTTGAAGTTAATAACTCTACCACGCTTACGCTGAAGCTTGCACCTGGAGGCGGAACTGCAATCCGATTTTCTGA
>DASQTN010000557.1:0-4080 GCA_035641895.1 Chryseolinea sp.
TGGGTTTGAAGTCCATACTTTGAAGTTTTTAGTTTAGAGTTTAGAGTTTAATTTCTGGCACAAACGGATTGGCGCTACAACTAGAAACTTTAAACTCGAAACTAGAACATCGCCCGTAACGTAACGCCAAGATTTCTTGGATCTCCTAAATGCGTACCTCCAAAATCATAGGCATAGCTAATGTATCGTTCATCGCTAATATTTCGGATCCAAAACATTAATTCAAAATTAGTTCCGGAGAAGCCAGCCCGGCCGTTAAACAAGCCATAAGAACTTTGCTTTATAGTATTGGCAAGATCAAAATATTGGTCACCTATACAAACCGCCTCACCGCGCACGACAAATTTTAATGATTGCCACTCACTGATTTGTGGCGAAAATTGAACGGCAAGCATCGATGTCACCTCTGGGGTAAATACTTGCCTGTTGCCTGTTAGATCGACTTCGTTACCTTGATTTGGAACGGTTAGCTCGTCATACTTAGCATCCGTATATCCAAGGCTATAGTCAATTTGAATTCCTTTCGATGGTGTCGCTGATAGCTCCATTTCAAATCCCTTACTGGTAAGTTCCCCGGCATTTTGAGTAACCGTAAGTGCCTGCGGCAGCACCAGCGTTGGTACTTGTGCGTCTATGACTTTTATGTAAAATGCTGAAATGTTCAGTCGCACTCTGTTATGAAGAATATTATTCTTTATTCCGATTTCAAAGTTATTGCTAAACTCCGGTTTGTATTGATATAATGGAGGTTGTGAAGGATCACTGGAGAGCTGCGTAAATCCGCCTGTTCTGTAACCTCTGCTATAAACGCCATAAAGATGATGATCCTCGGTGATATTATAAGTCAATCCTAACTTCGGTGAAAATGCATTATATGATGCCGTTGCGGAAGTATCTGGCTGCGTTTCAAAAATTGGAGTCGGATCAGGATTCATTAGATATTCTCCCAGCACTCTTTGTTTTTTGTGCTCATAATCGTAACGCGCCCCGACAGTAATGTCAAAGTATTTATTGACACTGTAGATAGCTTGTCCATAAAAAGCAATTCCCCTGCTTGTCGCCTCTGTTGTATTCAGGATTGACGTGTTGGGTTGAGCGCCGAATAAATCGCCATTTTCTCCAAAATTCGTGGCCTGCTTATTAGGGCTATTTTGGTGAAACAGATAGGAACCTGCAGTCCATTGCCAAGGAGATGATGATGGCGAGGATGTGAACTTAAATTCCTGCGTCCATACTTTTACATTATTCCAGTCTTTCCCATAATTATTATTGATAGTGATGATATCTGCGGGAGAAAAGTCGCCATCAATGGGATTTTCGTAATACCGGTGATTCGATTGATAGGTTGTCAGTGACGTAAAATTAACAATCGAACCCGCATGTTGAATATTCAGGGATGTATTAAAAACATTATCGATCAATGTCGTTAAAGCATTTTGTTCAACTTTAAACGGTTCGTCAAAGGCGGTTTCTGGATCTGGCGACAGCGCAAAAGCTCCATCATTTCTGTTGCTATGATTCTTTACGTTTAATGTAACGGAAAGCCTAGGCGTTGCAAGATATTTAAGGTAGTAGTTGCCTGTAAAACTGTGCTTTTTATCGAAATCAGTATTGTTAAAGGTGTTAGTATAAAAACCGTCGGATTTATCATACATGCCTGCAACACCCAGAAATAATTTATTCGCTATAAGCGGTGCTCGTATTCCTAACGTGTATCGCTGTTGCCCATGGCTGCCGATGTTAATCTCACCAAAACCATGTAAAATATTTGTCGGCTCTTTTGTGATAATATTAATCACACCCCCCATAGCATTTCTGCCATATAGCGTTCCTTGTGGGCCTCGCAATACTTCGATGCGTTCAACATCAAAGATTGGAGCGATATAGGTATCAAGATTAAACTGATTTACGCCGTCAATATAAGTGGCAACAGCCGGATCGTAAGAAGTGGTTGTAACACCACGAATCGAGGTGACGTTACGGTTGTCTCCTGGATTTGCTGAATAGACATTGGGCGCAATCGCGGTAATGTCCTTGGCGTTCCACATACGATATTGTTCAACCTGGCGGGACGAAATGTTGCTTATACTCGAAGGTATCTTTTGAATGTCTTCTTCCTTCTTTTCAGCTGTGACAATTACGGCATCCAACTGCCGGACTGACTCCACAAGCTGAATCCGCAAATACTCCTGAATACCGCTTAAATCAACCTCCTTCTTGACGCTCGCATAGCCTAACGCAGAAATTTCGAGCGTGTACTTAGCCCTGTTTAAGCCTTCAATCCTGAATTCCCCTGCTTCATTTGTTGAAGTTCCAATCGTTGTATTCAGCACCCGAATAGTCGCTCCTGGAATGGGTTGAACGGTGGTGGTACTAATTGTCCCCGACAAGATCCCCGTCTCTTGAGCCCATACAGGCACGCATACCACGGCAATCAAAAATGTAAAAATTAGTTTCATATACTTTAGTCCTAAAAACAATAACAAAAATCCATGGCAAATGCCTTATCGGAGCCTGGAAAACATACAAAGATATAAGAAGAAGTTAAACCGTAGCAGCGACTGACATGCAATACATCTAATTAACCCCGTTGATCATATTTTCGTTTATTTGCCTGAGGCCTTCATAGGCCGCCTTTAAACAAAATTAAAATTGTGGACGAGTATTCTAAAAATGTACGTAGGAAAGACCGGCAGGAAAGTGACCCGCGGTTCTTAAAAAAACTGTTAGATGAATCCGTTTCTTGCTCCATTGCTATTGAGCGGGTAGGCTATCCATTAAATCATGTGGCGTTTTTTGTATATGATGACAAGGCTCATGAAATTATTTTCCATTTCTCTAAACACGGCTTTGCAGGAGAAGAAATACTGGACGGAAAAAAGGTTTGTATTTCTGTTTACAAATACGGTAAGCTGTACACAGCGACCCGCGCTGTGGATTTTGGATGCGAGTATCAAAGCCTGATCATTTATGGTACCATAGAAATTTTGCAGCGTGAAGAAGATCGGCTCCGCGCTATGGATCTTTTCTTTCAAAAATTCTTTTCGGGTATTTCAAAAGAATCCTATGATGGATTCACTTCTCAGGATGCCAAACCTATTCACGTGGCCAGGGTAAAAATAGAGGATTGGTTTGGTAAGGAACATTTGGTGCCTTCCTTCGCGCTGTCGTCGTTCTATCCGGCTTCGGATCCAGTCATTATATGAATTAGCAATTGATAATTTAAAATTGGTATTAATGTTTGGCCGCCGGTAAGTATTTCATCTCACCTGCCAGTATTTTCAGCGGAAGGTGATTTGCCTCAGGTGGGATCGGACAGGAAAAGCCGGAACCATAACTGCAGTATGGATTATAAGCTTTGTTAAAATCCACGATCACCTGCTCGGACGTTGGAATCCTGAACTCCATATATCGCCCCACTTCGTACGTATCAACGCCATTTGTTTCATCGGTAAATGGAATAAACAAATAGTCTTCGTATCCGGGCCTCTTAGAAATCTCAGGACTTTGGTAAATTTCCAGAACCCGATCTTCGCCATCTAATTTGAAATGCACTTCCCCGTACTTTAGATACTCCGGTAGCCTCGTAGTGGTTGTTTTCATTTTAAATAACGTTGGATTTTCTGTTTTTACAAACGTTGCCGGAAGACGGTACTGCAGATTGATAGGATAATAATTCAGTCCTTTGAACTTCTTTCTCAACTTTTTATTCAAGGGAGATTTTTCAGGATCTCTGAATTCTTCCTCCTGTTTTTTCCGAAACCGCTCAATGTCGTAGACAGCCGAGTCTACCTGAGCAAAAATGGACGTAGAAAGCAAAATGCTTAAAGCAAAAAGCTTGAAACTTTTTCCCAAGAAATTGATGGATATACAGCGCATTGTTGAATTTAAAAAAGTGAGGAGAGCCTTCCTATTAGCTTTCAGCAGTCAGCTCACAGTGTACAGCTTTTTACGGAGAACGTTTCACGTTCAGAGGCTCAGTTATTTAAAATTGAATATAGTGGCAAAAGCTGTAAGCTGAATGCTGTAAGCTTATTTTTTGTAAGACTGAGCCTCTGGAATCCATCCTTGGAGATCTTT
>DASQTN010000558.1:0-2158 GCA_035641895.1 Chryseolinea sp.
GAAACCAATTTTCGCCAATTGATTTTTGAAGTTGTGAATATTTTGAGCAGTAGATACTGCCGGGTGGATACCATGATCGATCGCGTACTGCTCGGCTGGCAATCCGAATGCATCGAAGCCCATTGGATGCAACACATTGAATCCTTTGAGCCTTTTAAACCTGGCGACAATATCAGAGGCTATGTAACCCAATGGATGCCCTACGTGCAGTCCGGCACCGGAAGGATAGGGGAACATGTCCAGGACGTAGTATTTCGGTTTATTCGATTGATTTTCAACCTTATAAATACCGCGTTGCTGCCACTCATTTCGCCACTTCTCTTCGATACGCTTAATCTCCTCTTTGCTGTAATCGGCCATGAATCGGATTATTTTAGTCTGCTTGCCATTTCAAGCCTGCAAAAATAACAATCTAAACCATCTTTTTTCCTGGTTTAACCCGTCAGGAGCAAAAATTAGGAATCGAATATCCACAGCTCATCCACCTTACCAAACAGTTCAGCAACTCGCTTTTAGAAACGTTGGCTGCAGTGCAAATCTTTGACGTGTAATCGCCAACGTTCAGAACTATGAAACTTTTACCATATCTACTTTTTGCCTTGCTGCTTCAAGAAAGTTATGCGCAGGTGAAAATATCAGGCCGGGTCATTGACGTGAGTGGCGATCCCATTCCTGGAGTGAATGTTTTTCTAGCCGATACTTACGATGGGACAAGCACCGATGCAAATGGTCGCTTTGAATTTGAGACACCACAGCAAGGGAAACAATTATTGACGGCCAGATTCATTGGGTATAAAGAGTTTATCCAGGAAGTCCAAATCGCGAATAAAAATTATGAGATCACTATAAAATTGGTCGAAGCGATCAATGAACTTCAGGCTGTTACCATTACAGCTGGCGCTTTTACGGCGAGCGATGTGGCGAGGCGTACGGTTTTTCGCGCGCTAGACATAGCTACAACGGCTGGGGCAACCGCGGACATCGCCGGTGCGCTCAATACATTGCCCGGAACGCAGAAAGTAGGAGAGAGCGGCAGGTTATTTGTACGAGGTGGCGATGGAAATGAAACACGTACGTTCATTGACGGATTAGTTGTCCTGGATGCCTATAAACCATCGGCCCCTAACACACCATCACGCGGGAGATTTCTTCCCTTTATGTTTAAAGGTACAAGTTTCAGCACTGGCGGCTATTCTGCTGAATATGGACAGGCCCTTTCTTCCGCGCTGGTTTTGGATTCCAAAGACAAGGGAGATCAGACACGTACAGACTTTGGTATACTCTCAGTAGGGGGTGACATCGGTCATACGCAGGTTTGGAACCAAGGCTCACTCGGGGGAAAAGTTCAATATACCAATCTCAGGCCCTATGTTAAACTCATCAGCCAAGAAGTAGATTGGATAGATGCTCCGGTATCAATAGAGGCGAGCGCGGCGTTCAGGCAGGAAGTTGGAAAGCACGGATTGTTTAAATTTTATGGAAATTTTAATCGTGCAAACTTTTCGTTGTACCAGCACAATATTGATGATCAAAACCAAAAAAACAGGTACGAACTCACCAATGAATATCAATACATCAATGGGTTTTATAAAAGTCGCTTAAATACAAACTGGTCTGCGCAGGGAGGAATTTCTTTCACCTGTATTGACGATAAATCACAACTCGAAAACAACAACGTTGATGAGGTCCAAAAGGGTCTCCATGCAAAGGCAGTCGTGGATGGCTCTTTGAGTGAACACGTTGAATTAAGGACCGGCATCGAGGTAATCAGCCGCACCTACGACCAATCATTTAACCCTGACGCTACTGAAAATCGATATTTGTTCCATGAAGTGATCACCGCAGCGTTTGTCGAAAGTGACCTATATGCAAGTAACCGTTTTGTTGTAAGAGCAGGCGGCCGGCTTGAACATGTGAATCTTACGCAGCAAATCAGTCTGGATCCGCGAATTTCGCTTGCCTATAAATTGGGTGCTGATGGTCAGTTTTCAGTGGCTTATGGAAGGTTCAGGCAAAGCGTCAAAGACGAATTTATCAAGCTTGATCCATTATTAAGTGCTGAAAAGGCGAGCCACTACATTTTCAACTATCAATACGTAAAAGACAGGCGTACATTCCGCATGGAGACCTATTATAAAGCATATTCCGATCTTGTTAA
>DASQTN010000559.1:0-2262 GCA_035641895.1 Chryseolinea sp.
CCCGCAGAAAACGTGACGATAATTTCATCTGTTATATAAATTAATCCATATCGGTCCTTTGCTTTGTAAACATTATACACTATCACGTTTTTCAGTTCCTTCTGAGTCCGTAACATCATTTTATTGATTTCTTCATTAGAAAGATTATTTGCGTATTCAATTTCATAAACTCTGGATGAAATTTTTCTCAAACTGGCCTTTGCAGCCATTTTTTCTATTTTTGAAAGCGCATTTTTAATTGCCACAGGATCCTTTTCTTTTACGAGAAGCGTCAGTCTTTTCTCTGAGGTTTCCAATTGAACCTTTTTCCCTGTTTTCGCATCACGTAAATAATGTTTAGTGTCTGGCATAAAAATCTATTTTGAATGAGGTTAGAATTTGACACAATGTCTGTCGCCATAAAATGTATCACGAACTTCAGTGGCCCTTCTACCTGAAAACAGCGATGTTCAACTTATCCCGAAATCCCCAATCTTAGTCGTAATCGTTGAGGGGAAAGGAAACAGCAAGAGCAAATTTTTTTTAAAATCGAAGAATTAATATGATTCAGAATTAAAATCAAAAGAAAGGTAGCGCCAGCCATAAACATCGGGATTAACTAAAGTTAATTAATAAGTCATGACTACAAAACAAATTACGAGTCAATGATCACGCTTGTCGGCTTATATTTTTGCGCTAGTCCAAAAAGATAATCGCCATACGATAGCATAGATCCGAAGGGTTATCTTAAATTAGATAACAATCCCCCCCAACCTTAACCATCAATTTTATGAAGCGCAGAACTTTCATTAAAGACAGCACATTGACTGCTTTTAGCGTAGCGGCCATCGGATCAATTCACTGGAACGGCAAAAGTTTTGTTGGTGACAATGCAACTACAACCGACATTCTTGGCCCATTCTACAGGCCAGGAGCACCGATGAGAAGCAATATTATTCCTGCCGAATCAAAGGGCGAAGTATTACATCTCAGTGGAACCGTTTTCAAAAAAGATGGGAAAACTCCCCTCGAAAATGTATTGATTGAAGCCTGGCAATGTGACGAGAAAGAAACTTATGATAATACATCGGACGATTACCTGTTGCGAGGTGCCGTAAAAAGTGATAAGAGCGGAAACTACAGTTTCAAAACGATTGTACCAGTTCCTTATAAAGCAACGCCAACGAATTGGCGGCCCGCTCACATCCATCTCCGGGTTTCAAGTCAAGATCATCAGGACCTTATCACGCAAATTTATTTCAAAGGAGATCCATACCTTGCAACGGACATCAGCAGTTCTTCTCCAAAATCAATTAATCGGATTCTTGATATCGCGAAAAATTCTTCTGGAGAAAAAGTGGTGGCCTTCAATATTGTGCTAGCGGACGCCTATCCCCTCAGTGACGAGGGATATAACAAGCTTTGCGGCCTATATACACTCAATAAAGATGGCAACGCTGAGTTTTATCGTGAGGACGATCTACTCTTTGTTAAATTAAATGGCCAGGTGTCGGATGGTCTTTCCTATAAAGGAAACAACTTATTTGAAGGAGGCTTGGGCCGGATGCAAGCACAATTTGATTTACCGGCAGAAGGTAACGTCAAAACAAAAATAACATACCAGCGCGTAACAGGAATAGATACCTGGGAGGGTACGAAATTTTTAAAATACTCAAACTAGAAATTCACTCGTAGTAATTTTTACACGCGTTTTTTGAATTACAAATGCAGAATCAAAATTCACTTTTCGAGTGACGAAAAACGCCATTACCGGGTCAAAAATAGATGAATTTTTTCTGGCAAATGCAGGCGATTGACCAGAGTTTTGTAACTTTCTAGCATTGTTTGGCCTGTTAAAACCCTCGTGTGAACTACATAAAAGCATCTCTATACATTTGTATGCTTGCATTGCTGGCGAACTGCTCGTCACCAAATACAAAGCAAGAGTCAGAATCCCCGAAAAGCAATGTGGGAATGAAATTGGTTCCTGGCGGCGAGTTCATTATGGGCACCGATGAGCAGGAGAGCTATGCGCACGAGCGCCCAGCCCATCATGTAAAAGTAAAAGCATTTTGGATCGATGAAACGGAAGTGACAAACCAACAATTCAAAGAGTTCGTCGACGCTACAGGTTATATCACGGTAGCGGAAAAAAAACCCACATGGGAAGAACTGAAGAAACAAGTTCCACCGGGTACTCCGAAACCGCATGACAGCGTCCTGGTGGCGGGATCATTGGTCTTTGATCCCCCTGCTAACCCGGTAAGCCTCGACGATTACACG
>DASQTN010000560.1:0-3520 GCA_035641895.1 Chryseolinea sp.
CTGGCTCTCGCCGGCAAGTGTGGTGCGAAAAACGATGTGTGTAGAATAGTGTATTCTGTTCAGAACGAATCCTCGAACTGTATCCTGTGATTGGTTCACGTAAAATCCCGGACTAAATCGCTCCTGAGCAAGTGCTTGCCAGTTTAAGAACAAAACAAAAATTAGAGCAAGAGTTTTCATTGAACGATGCTTGAAAATTGTGTCTTTGATATCGCACTCAATGTTTGGCGTAAGCGATGTTTTCTCCCGGAACTGAAGTGTAGCAATGCACGCAGAAAATTTCATATAAGATTAAATGTCTCAACTGATTAATCGAACTTCGTTACAATTCAGCAAAGTTTTATTGCTCAATTAATCCAAAACATACAGGACCCAAACGTTGGATTAAAACAAGTATTTTGACTTAGCATTATTGTTACATGTTACATCTTAATATCAAGATGATTATTTCGCGAAGTGGCAAATCACCCTTTTAGTTCCTGCGATGTGCATGTATACAATTCCTTAAGCCTCATGACCGCCTCATCCAGATGGGGTATCTTGACGGCCGCTTCACAACTGACTCACTCGTCAACTCACAATTTTCAACTAGAATTAACCTTTCAGTGGCTATCAGATTTTGTTCACCTTTATAAAAAATGCGTTCGTATCCGGACTAGTGATTTCAAGAGAAATGCCGAAGTCAGGCGGTATTTGCACATAGAATCGATGGCAGCATTATTGTCAACACGTTTTTACTAAACTATATTTCATTGCAAAAAAGTGCTGATATGTTGCAACATAACCTGATACTTATTTACAGAAGCTTCAAACGCTTCAAGAGTACATTCATCATAAATTTAATTGGCCTGTCGACCGGCTTGGCTTCTGCCCTGCTGATTTTCCTGTGGGTTAATGATGAATTTAGCATGGACAAATTCCATGAAAAGGATAGCCGGCTCTACCGGGTTATGGAGATCTATGCCGGAAGCAACACATCGATAGAGTCGTCAGGCCCTGTGGCGGATGCTCTGACCGCAGATATGCCCGAGGTCGAGTACGCCGCCGCGCTTGCTCCTCCCACGTGGCCCCGATTTGATAGGTTTGTTCTCTCGGCGAACGAGCGTAACATAAGGGCAACTGGTCAATACGCCGGCAAAGACTATTTCAATATGTTTTCGTATAAACTCATTCAGGGAGATGCAGGTCATGTGCTGGCCGACAAAAACTCCATCGTCATATCTGAAGATCTGGCCATGAAACTATTCAACACCAAACACAACGTTGTTGGTAAAGCAGTAGAATTTCAGCATGATCGGGAGCTGTTTGTCTCGGGTGTCTTCAAAAATGTGCCTTCAACTTCTTCAACGCAATTCGATTTTGTGCTTCCTTTTCAGATCTTCGAAGAGATTGCGCCATGGTCGCTCGACTGGAATAGTTCCGGTCCACACATCTATGTAGTGCTTCGCGAGGGAACGGATGTCAATGAGTTCAATAAAAAGATCGAGGACTTTGTGCAGAAAAAAACAAACGGCAAGATCACATCCCGCAAAATGTTTCTCGCCCCTTATTCTGCCAATTACCTGCATGGCAATTATGAAAATGGTGTCCCGTCAGGAGGAAGAATTGAATATGTTAAGTTGTTCTCTGTCATTGCCATCTTCATTCTGGCTATTGCATGCATAAATTTTATGAACCTGTCAACAGCCAAGGCTACGGCAAGAATCAAAGAGGTCGGAGTAAAGAAAGCACTTGGCGCCGGTCGGAAACGTCTGGCTATACGGTATCTTAGTGAATCGATGTTGATGACTTTTTTGTCATTGATAGTAGCAGTTGCCATTGTCGGCCTCGTGCTTCCGCAATTTAATCTCATTACTGGTAAGCAGCTCGAACTGCGACCAGATGCGGGACTTGTCATATCCCTGCTAAGCATTGCGATCTCCACGGGCCTTATCGCGGGTAGTTATCCCGCCCTCTACCTGTCCGGATTCAGCCCCGTCACGGTGTTAAAGGGGAAACTGAACAGCTCTGTTGGCGAAGTGTGGATGCGAAAGGGATTGGTCACCTTCCAGTTCACGTTGTCGATCATATTGATCGTGTCGGTACTTGTAGTATACAAACAGATTGACTTTGTGCAGCGCCAGCATCTTGGATACAACAAAGAAAATGTGATTTACTTTGATGTCGAGGGACGTGTAAAAGAAAACCACGAAACATTCCTTTCGGAGATTACAAAAATTCCCGGAATTCAGAGTGCAGCCAGTTCAACCCATGATATGGTCGGTCACGCATGGTCTAGCTCAATCGGCTGGGAAGGAAAAGGACCTGATGAGAATGTCCAGACCCAAATAATGGCTGTGAATCATGAATTCTTGGAAACACTGGGTATGGAAATGAAAATAGGTCGTTTCTTTTCCAGGGACTTTCCCGCGGATTCTGCGAACATCATTTTCAACGAAGCTGCTATCGAAGCGATGCGGTTAAATGATCCCATAGGAAAGAAGGCGCAGAATTCCGAAATCATCGGAGTAGTTAAAAACTTTCATTTTGAATCGTTTCATGTAGACGTACAACCTCAGCTTTTCATCCTCCATCGCGGCAAGTTTGCGCCGCCGAATTATATCATGGCCCGAATCGAAGCGGGTAGGGAGGCCGAGACCCTTGAACGGCTTGATAAATTTTATAAGTCCTATAACCCGGGATTCCCTTTGGAATACAAATTTGTTGACGAAGACTATCAGAGGCAGTACATATCAGAACAACGTGTGTCGACGCTGTCACGATATTTTGCGGGGCTGACGATAGTCATCTCCTGTCTGGGATTGTTTGGTCTCGCGGCATTTACAGCAGAGAGAAGGTTGAAAGAAATTGGCATCCGAAAGATCCTTGGATCCTCAGACTTCGGTATTGTGCGTCTTCTCTCTGGAGATTTCACTAAAATAGTGCTGCTAGCGATAGCAATTGCGTTGCCGGTCAGTTACTTCATAGCAAGAAAATGGCTAGACGAATTTGCATATCGTGTAGACCTGGAGTGGTGGTTTTTTGTGGGGTCGGGCCTATTGGCTCTATTGATCGCATGGTTTACCATTGCGCTGCAAACCATACAAGCTGCAAGGATAAATCCCACTCAGTGCATAAAGAATGAATGAATGAATTTATTTGTTCAATAATGCATTCCACGCAAAGTACGCAAAAGGTAAATTCGCAAAGGCCGCTTCGATGACTGCAAATTGGTGCTTCTCGGCTTTGTGAACCTTGGCGGCTTGGCGCCTTTGTGACGACTTAGTCCATACCTTACAATCCATAGCGGGTGGAAAGTCTAGTTATGGTTTTAATACAGTATGCAGACAGCATTAGGAAGATGTTTACGCAGGGATTTCGTATCAGCCGATTCTTTTTGCTTTCGGATAACCTAAAAAATATTTGCCTCTGGTGTAAACAACAATGTTCTTTATACCCTGTTCAAAACCTTCAACGCTGTCACCTCGTAAACATCATTATACCAATAGGTGCACTCAACCTGTATACCATCAGTTGTTAA
>DASQTN010000561.1:0-2677 GCA_035641895.1 Chryseolinea sp.
AATGTTTAATCCGGGCAGCGAAACTATAAATCTCCATCCGAATTATATATCAATATTACAATTGATGAGGAGGTAATATTTGTATCAAAAGATACAAAGGGCGAAAAAAATCAACCGATTACTCAATTAAATGCGATTGGAGGCCGATAGCCTGAAGGACTGATCGCGCTACCGGGTGAAATCGGCTTTATCATCTCTCAGCTAAAAGACGGGCTTTTTTTCGCGTCCGTTACTCATGAAATCACATCCGATGAGTATTATATCTGGCGATGAATGTCAGATGTTTAATCTTGATTTTATGCGAGCTCGATATATCCACGGCTGAGCTTCAGGACATTTTCTTTTTCGAACTGTTTCAGAATCCTCGAAATCACCACGCGCGTCGTCCCTAATTCATTGGCGAGGGTCTGATGTGATAGCGCAACCTTTTTTGAATTGTTGGCATTGGCTTGCGTTAACAGATATTCCTTTACCCGAGATGAAATCGGCTTAAAAGCCACATTACCAAACGAGTTGAGCAACTCATCATAGCGACTCTTATACGTCTTGATAATATATTGGTTCCACGAAGGATATTTTAGCTGCCATTCAGCAATCAGGTATGCCGGGAGAATCAAGATGTCCGAAATTTCGGCAGCCATGCCGTAGGCAGCACTATTATAATTCATGTAAGCTGCTGACAGAGACATCATGCAGGTCTCCCGGGGACCAACATAATACAATAAAATCTCGCGGTCATCCGTTTGCTGATAAACGCGTATTTTTCCCTTAATTACGATAGGAAGGAAATTTAAATGCTGGCCTTCTTTAATCAACACATCCCCCACTTTCGCTTGTATTACTTTGCCATGCTTCAATATTTCGGATCGCAGTTCCGGTTCTGTAAAAAGATTCAATTCATTTAACCAGTTCTCTGTCATAGACACGCATGTATCACTGAAAATAAACAAAAATTCGCATCGTTAGTTTTATCCGCAACTCACTAAATCTTCCGGAAATGATCCGTTTTCAGGTACATACTTTCCGCTTTGACGGACGAGTTTCCACCGCGGTACACCATGACCAGAAGACTTGTACCAACTGGTGTGAGCCCAATTAACAGTTGGAAAGTGCAAAACTCGCCATACCTTCAGTTAAATACCTACCTTCGACAATATTTAACGAAAGAGTATGAGCATTATCCGATCAAGCGAGATCAGCTTATCAGAACTGGTGAAAGAATCAAACCTGATTCTCCAGGTTAAATTTATAGAATTGTTTAAAGAATCCGTGCCGATCCTCGATAGATCAAAAGATCAGGCAGGTAAGCCCCTCCCGCCCTTCATAAAAAGAGGCTGTATATTCGAGGTGCTGGGCGTGCTCAAAAATACGGCGCGTATTACAGTCCCGGAAAAAATTCACGTCCCACATGAAAACTGGCGCAGATCATTGAGTCAACACAAAGAAGAACATGCTGGTGGCAAGAGCAAATCGCATGATGTTCCGACATACACCACTGAAGTTTCTTCCATGCAAAAGGCAAATATTTTATTTCTACATCACTTTGCGGGAATGTATGACCTTACAGCCCGGGACAGTTTTGAGGACACTGCTGCTGAAGAGAAAATAAAGATGCTGTTAGAGGCGTAGCGAAGGCAAGCGGCGTGCAATACCCTAACCGTTAGTTTGCAACCATTACATTCACAAATTTGCAAGGCGAGGTAACACTATCGATAATATTGCCATAGCTGACAACACAACGGGGCACCAGTAAACATCTATTCCCTTTTACGAACACGACCAGTCGCGACCAGAACTATCCGGGCTACTGCCTAGCGAGCCTGAGGCGCGGAGCGACATTTTGTGGATAACAATAGGGTTGCAAAATGACTTATTGTTCACCACTTGCTATACTCAGATCAAATGATTTACATTTTTTACGTTGAGTAACTAATTCCCAGGATACTTGTTCATAAGAGAATTGACTTGATGGGAACCTTTACAAAGAGGATTGCAACAACCAAATAAAATCCATTGTGTGAATGGGCGGGAATCAAGCTCAGAAAAAATCAAGCAAGAATCCGAAAAATAATATAGTCCATGAAACCGTTATTCCGTTCAATTTCTATTGTCTTGTTGACCCTTTTCATGAACACACTAGTGAATGCGCAGGCGACTATAGATTTTGAAACAGGCGCTGTCTTCACAGGTTATAACGATGTTCGCATTCCAGGTGATCAGGGTACACTCTTTTCTTTGAAAGACGATCTAAAACCAGAAACAAAACCCTTCTATAGGATAAGACTAAGTTACACTATAAAATCGCGTCATACACTTTCATTGTTATATGCTCCTCTCAAAATTAAATCGGAAGGCAGTGTGCCAAATGATATCCTTTTTGAAGGAGTAGTATTTGATGCCAATACACAACTTACCAGCACCTATAAATTCAATTCCTACAGATTGACGTACCGATATGATATCATAAAAAAAGAAAGGTTTGAATTCGGTCTGGGGTTCACTGCAAAAATCAGGGACGCTAGTATTACTCTTTCTTCGCCCGGACAAACGTCGGCTAAGGATAATGTGGGATTTGTTCCCATTATTAATTTCAGACTTCTATGGAAGATTGATGATAAGTTTGGTTTACTTCTCGATGGTGATGCGCTTGCTGCACCCCAAGGGCGAGCCGAGGATA
>DASQTN010000562.1:0-4674 GCA_035641895.1 Chryseolinea sp.
ATGGCGATGTAAAAGCACTCATGAATGCCCGCCTCAAACGAAGAGCGCAGCGTCAGCAAAAAAAACAAAGGATTACATTTTTGGATTCAGAAAGTATAATTCCCCGAACCAATATTAAAGTCAGGGATGCTCGTGAGGGAAAGTTTGAAGGATCCAGGATACCCCATGACCTGCAACGGCAATGGATTCAGGGGACTGGACCCGCTGCAAAACCGAATGCATCCGTAGAAAGCAGCATCCGGAATGTTGCTTACGCATTGCTGTCAGGTGCGGACGGTTGGATGTTTGATGGCGAAGATGCCCTTGGACAAATCAATTCCATGTCCCTCGACAATCAGCGAAATCTTAAACTCGCCATTCATAAAGCTCCGGTGTTCATGAGCACCGCCGAAAAAGTTGCGGGCGAAATGAACGGCTGGGCAAAGAGCTTTCTCGGTCATGACATTATTACGAACTGGAAAGAGCAATTAAACTTTACGACAAAGATTTTTCGCGCACGAGGCCTTCATCTCGATGATCGCCACATCCGCGATAGAAATCGTGTAGCCGTGGCGGCCTCGATTGTAGACCTGACATTATATGTTGTGAACAACTACAAGGCGCTACAGCACGAAGGTTCTTCTATTGTGTTGTATTTACCAAAAATTCAAACCGCAGAAGAAGCGGCGCTTTGGAACGACTTGCTTAATGCTTTGGAATCGCACCTTGGATTGAGTGCAGGCTCCATTAAAGTCTATGTTCTGGTGGAACAGCTGGAGGCAACGTACCAGCTAATGGAAATTCGGGCTGCTTTGGGAAAACATTTTGTTGGATTTAACACAGGTCGCTGGGATTACATCAATGCTGTCTCAGATGCGATGTCATGGGAGAAAAACTTTATTAACCCCAATATCGAAGGAATAGTCATGACCTATGGGTACATGCGAAACTATGAGGACCGCGTAAGGCGGGCTGTCAACACTCCCGACGTCAATGGAAATTATGCTCTTTGGCAAGGAGGTATGGAGCCCAACATCCCCGTTGGTTCGCAAGAGGGTGTGGCAGCCAGCATGGCCAAGGCGGTTGCTGGCGCGGAACGTGAACAGCGTGATGGCGCAAGCGGAAAATGGGTGGCACATTGGAAGATGGTCAACATCGTCAGGCCAGTGTGGGCGAAAGCCGGAGCACTGAATCAACTTGGAAGAAAATTCTCACCGTTGACATACACGCAGGAGGATGCTGATGGGCTGTTGTTACTCGAACCGGCAGCCACGAGCATTCGCGGTGCGCGTAATTTATTAAGTGTGGCCTTGCAATATGGAAACGCATTCTTACAAGGGATGCAAGCTGCAGCGCTAAAACCCGCCGATTTTTTTGGCAATGACGACATCTTATACCTCATGGAGGATATGGCAACCGGAGAGATTCGCCTTAGCATACTTTGGGAGTGGGTTCATAAGGGCGCGACACTAACGGAAGACGACTCCGAAACGAGAGTTAAAAAGGGTGATACGTTTAACGCCACTGTGTTTTCAAAACTGCTCGAAGAAGAATACGAAAAACTTCTGAATGCAAAAAACAAAGACGTTCATGACGATTCCAAAACCACAACCCTACCCATATCCCGTGCTATAGCAAACACTTACGTGCTGGAGGATGTGAAAGCTCCGTGGTTCATCGACTTGTTAAACATTAACCTCGACAACCGGGACCTTGCAGAAGCAAATAATAGGATACAAACCTACATGGAACTATTCAAAAAGGATGGAGCCCGGATAACTGAAAACGTGGACTTTTGATTCAGCCGGACATTTACAATCTGTTGACAAGTTTTCGGCCTTGATTTTATTCACGCTAGGTTAATCCCTTTACGAATGCTTCAAGCTCTTTTTTTCCTTTTGACGTTGCGTAAGGCGACAAAAGCCTTACCAGGATGATGAGATAATGTCTTATCTGCTGGTCAATATTCAACTGACGTAATGAGATCGCCGCATCAGAAATCCAGAACCTTGATATAAGTCGAATTGACGATACCAAAATCTCGCCATCGCCTTCATCCCGGAGCTTCAAGTAATCACGATTGACCAGCATCGTCAAATTTGCCATAAGTGTAGAATGTCTCTCTCCCTGAATTTTGTTGTATCGCAAGGCCATCGGTTTATTTCGCTCCATCAAATGAACAAAACTTAACAGGAGACAACGATAAGTGACGTGATTCAAAAAGACTTGATGAAACATTTCTAAAAATGATTTCATAGTAGTGGCGCTATTCGCTACGATGACCCTTGAATTTAACGCGCTAAAATCAAGGGATAATCGATTCACTAGGTCGTCCTTCGTCGGGAAGTAGTAGGTAATATTACTAACACGAATACCGAGTGACGCAGCTAGCTCCCGCATTCCAACATATTCGATACCTTTTTCATTAAACATTTCGAGAGCCTTTGCAACTATTCGCTCTTCTGTGCGTATGAGTGTTTTGGACATTGTCCAAAATTACATAATTTGTTTAACTTTAATAAAAATGAAATACGCTTTTCCACATACTATAGAGAATTCCCACGGGGAGAAAATTATTTTTCAAAGTATTGAGCGGGATGAAAACGGCGACAAAGTATGGGTAGAATCCTTTTGCAAGCCCGGGTCCGGCCCCATCATGCACACCCATTTCAAGCAAGAGGAAGCTTTAAGTGTATTATCAGGTAAGATAGGATATCAAATATTTGGGCAAGAACCTAAGTTTGCGTTGCCTGGAGAAACAATTGTATTCGCCCCGGGGACAGCGCATAAGTTTTGGGCAGAAGGTGACGAAATACTTCACCTACGCGGTTGTATCTACCCCGCAAATACCATTGTGTTCTTTCTTTCTTCCATTTTTGCAGCACAAAGAAAATCAGGAAAAGGACAACCGGAAGCTTTTGATGGTGCATATCTGTTAACCAAATATTCCTCTGAATATGATATGACCGAAATCCCTTGGTTCGTTAAGAAAGTTATGTTGCCGCTTACCTACCTCGTTGGGTGTGCGCTTGGAAAGTACGAGCATTTTAGAAACGCCCCGGCACCATTGAAATAGGGGGCAGAATATTATAGTAAGGCTTTCTAAACTGCCTAACCAATCAGACGGTAGTGGAATTTCTAAAACAATTCGTTGGCTGCAGTAACAAATCATTCACTGAACCTGTTCATGCTGTACGCTGAAAAGCAATAATCCTTTGCAGATGAGTTTTGTTTTGAATGCCATCCTACATCCATGAGAACCGAAAAAGAAAAAATGCTGACAGGCGATCTATATGACGCCCTCGATAAGGAAATTTCCAACGAGCGACTGCACGCCCGGTTATTAATCAAGCGGCTCAACGATACCCGTGAGGACGAAGTTGATACCCGAGTTCGTATTCTCAGGGATTTAATTCCAAATGCTGGTGCGGGGCTATGGCTTCAGCCTCCGTTCTACTGTGACTATGGGTACAATATAATCGTTGGAGAAAAAGTTTTTTTTAATTTCAACTGTGTAGTCCTCGATGTCACCTATGTTACCATTGGAAGCAGGACGCTTTTCGGGCCAAACGTTCAGATTTACACCGCTACTCATCCCATCGACTACAAAGAACGCGCCTCGGGACTTGAATATGCGAAGCCCATCAACGTTGGAGAAGATGTATGGGTCGGTGGAAGTGCTGTGATTTGTCCCGGCGTAACGATCGGCGACAGAAGTGTTATTGGTGCGGGCAGTGTTGTTACTAAAAATATTCCGTCGGATGTTTTTGCCGCCGGCAATCCCTGCCGTGTAATAAGAAAGTTGGAAGGAAACGAGCAGATCATCTGACCGAAAAAATCTTATTTTTTGCAACCATAAGGTCAAAACGTCGCTGAAACTATTCTCGCGCTCACCATTTCGAGATTATGGTATCTTGAAAAAATTAAAATCGATATCATGATTAAGAGCCTTAATATCTGCCTGATTGTATTGTTAACGGCGATGGCGTGCCAATCTCCCGATTCTGGCAAAAAGGTAGATGCCGAATCAGCAGTCGTCAACGAATCCGCAAAGGCGCGTCTTGATTCTACATTGCAGGCATTATTGGATTCAGGAAAGGTCGTCGGAATCTCCGCATTGATCTTTGAAAAGGGACAAGAAGTTTACTTCAAGGCAGCAGGTTTTGCCGACCGCGAAGCGAATACACCCATGGACCGAAATACCATCGTACGGATCTTTTCTATGACTAAACCCATAACTGGTGCGGCGTTGATGAAACTGCATGAACAGGGCGCATTCCAACTTGACGACCCGATTTCAAAGTACGCGCCCGAGTTTTCCGACATGAAAGTTTTTACAGGGGTTGATGCCACCGGGAAAATTCTTACAGAGCCAGCAAAACGACCTATCACTATCAGGGATGTTACTCGCCATACGGCGGGATTTGCAAACGGTGACCATCATGAATTGGGCGGTCTCGTCGAGCGTGCCGATGTAATGGATTTTCAGAATACCCTGGCACAAATGGCACAAAAGCTGGCGGCCCTCCCGTTGGCATTTCACCCAGGCGACCAATGGTCGTATGGAATTTCCGTAGATGTTCAGGCGTATCTGGTCGAGCGTATTTCAGGTCAACCTTTTGACAAGTTTGTTAGAGAAAATATTCTTGATCCACTGGAAATGAGCACCACCCGGTACGTTGTTCCAGAAAATGA
>DASQTN010000563.1:0-4211 GCA_035641895.1 Chryseolinea sp.
CCATAGGTTGACCGCAGCACGTTTGGTCGAGCGGGTAGTGAACATCCACGCCCAGTCTTTCCAATACTCTTAGCGTTGCAATGGCTACCTGGGGATAAAATTGATCAACGTAGCATGGAATAAAAAGCGATACCCGCATACTGCATGGTTAGAATATTCAGATCTAAATGTAATCAATAGAATCAAATGGCGGCAAAAAAAAAGGTTGGCTTTAACACCAACCTTTCTTGCTTTCTAATTGCAGCTTAGTTCTCTACACCAAGCTCCTTATATCTTTTCTCGACTCTCTTTATTTGTTCTTGCATATCCAGATCAACATAGATTCCGGAAAGTACATCTAAAACTTCCTGATCGTCTGGTTTGATTTTTTCAGCTTTCTCCCAATAAGGAAGAGCCAGTTTCAATTTTTCAACCAACACCTTGTCAAGGTCAAGTTTTTTCTTCTTATCAGCAGCGGAGATACCAAGGTTCGACATTTCCTTTTTGATCGTGGCAGCCTCAGTATACATTAATTTTGCAAGATAAAGTTGAGCTTCAAAATATTGGGGATCAATTCTTATTGCTTCCTCGTAATTTTTCTTTGCCTCCTCTACCTTATTTAGCGTTTGGTTTGCATATCCCAGATAGAAATGAAGGATTTTATTGTTCGGTTCAGCTTTGATTTGATTCTCCAAACCACTTTTTGCTTCGTCAATTCTTTTTAGATCGATGAGCAAACCAATTTCAACTTTTGGAAAATCCTGGTTCGCTGGAAATTTAGTTTTTGCTTCACGAACAAGTCTTAAAGCTTCTTCCTTGTCTTCTTTCACTCCACTATTAATGTTGATCATAATAGAGTATCCATCAGATGACTTTCCACCCAACTCATTATATTTTTTAAAATTGGTGAGGGCTTTGTCATATTGTTCCAAGCCATTCGCTACAAAGCCGGCATAGAAATACGCGGTCGTGTCACCTGGCATTATCTCTTGCGCCTTCTCGAAATTCTTTAATGCACTTTCGAGATCTTCCTCCTGATATTGCGTTGCGCCTGTATTCAGGTAATTACCTTGCCATACAGCCATTTGTTGTGACTTTAAAATCGGAAGTCCATTCGCATCTGTAATGAACAATTCCTTCTCGTTACCATTTAATTCATCAGCTTTCTTAAAGGATTCTACTGCTGTCTTATAGGCATCTGTAGCTAATCCTTTGTAAGCTTCATTAGACGTCGTATCTATCGAGGCGTAAATCAGTCCGCGATAATACCACGTCTTTGCGTCATTCATTGTTTTTTCATAGGTGGTTGCTATGTCAATATTTGCTTTTGCTTCGTCAAGTTTTCCTTCCTTCCAGGAATTCAGCGCTTTGTTAAGGTTAGGCTTAGGAGTCTTTTGTGCATAGACAGATACTGAAGCTACCATCAACAGTAAAAGTGTAAATCGTTTCATTTAAGTACAGGTTTATAATTATTAATTAGGGTTGTTGTTCTAAATCAATCTTATCCTCTATTTTATCGATTTTCTGAATCTTTTCAACAGATGATATTCTATCGTCGTCATTTAATTTAATAAGTCTTACGCCTTGAGTGGCACGTCCCATAACGCGAAGTTCGCTGACTTTTATGCGTATGGTTATGCCAGACCTGTTGATGATCATGAGGTCATCATCGTCAACAACTTGCTTGATGGCAACAAGCTTGCCAGTTTTCTCCGTAATATTTAACGTCTTAACGCCTTTACCTCCCCGTTTCGTGATACGGTAATCGTCAATAAGCGACCTTTTACCATATCCCTTCTCTGACACTACTAACAAATTAGCGTCCTCTCGGTTTATACAAACCATTCCAATTACTTTATCGTTCTCCGATTCGAGGGTTACGGCTCTCACTCCCGTGGCGGTCCGGCCCATCGGGCGAACGTCACGTTCGTTGAAATGCACAGCTTTTCCTTCACTTTTTGCAATAATAATATGATTTGTTCCATTTGTTAAGGAAGCGTTCAAAAGTCTATCGCCTTCCTGAATGGAAATAGCATTTATGCCTCCCTGTCTCGGCCTCGAATAAGCTTCCAGCGAGGTTTTTTTAATAGTTCCTTTTTCTGTGCAAAGGATCACGAAGTTATTGTTGATATACTCGGTATCCTCCAGGTTCTTTACATTGATAATTGCCCTGACAGTGTCTCCGGGCTCAATGTTAATAAGGTTTTGAACGGCTCTTCCCTTTGAGGCCTTTGTTCCTTCAGGTATCTCATATACCCTTTTCCAATACACCTTCCCCTGATTTGTAAAGATCAGGAGATAATTGTGTGCCTGGGCGATAAAAATGTGTTCCGTAAAATCATCTTCCTTGGTCACTACTCCCCTGGATCCCACGCCTCCCCTTCCCTGTGTCCGGTATTCTGAAAGCGACGTCCTTTTTATATATCCTTGATTCGAAATGGTGATCACCATATCTTCATTAGGAATCATGTCTTCAAAGGAAATGTCGTCTTCGTTTGGAACGACCTCAGTTCTACGGGCATCACCGTACCGTTCTCTTAACTCAGCGAGTTCGGATTTTATTATATCCATTCGCACGGATTCGCTGGCAAGAATGCTATTTAGTCTGTCAATCAGTTGTTTTACCTCATTATACTCTTGCTGAATTTTGTCGCGCTCCAGGCCTGTAAGACGTTGAAGTCGCATGTCCAAGATTGCTTTTGATTGAATTTCCGACAAGCTAAACCGGCTCATCAGGCCTTCCTTGGCCGTCTCCGGATCTTTCGAGTTTCTGATCAACGCGATCACCTCGTCCAGATGATCAAGAGCGATCAGGTATCCCTCTAAAATATGAGCCCTTTTTTGTGCCTCCGCCAGTTCAAATTTTGTTCTGCGAACAACTACCTCATGACGGTGCTCTACAAAGTACTTGATAAGGTCTTTAAGGTTGAGAGTCAACGGACGACCTTTGACGAGAGCAACGTTATTTACGCTGAAGGCTGATTGAAGCTGTGTGTATTTAAATAGATTGTTTAGTACGATGTTCGGAATTGCATCCCTTTTCAGGTCGTAAACAATTCTATAGCCGTCCCGATCAGATTCATCGCGGATATCGGAAATACCTTCGATCTTCTTTTCATTTACCAGCGCTGCTGTTTTCTCGATCATCATCGCCTTGTTCACCATATACGGAATTTCGGTGACAACAATTTGATCTTTACCAGTAGTTGACGTAACGATTTCAGCCTTCGACCTCACCACTATTCTTCCTCTTCCGGTTAGATAGGCCTCCTGTATTCCGGAATGCCCGTAGATGATTCCTCCCGTAGGAAAATCGGGGGCTGTGACAAACTTCATCAGCTCAGGAATCGTAATCGAATTGTTATCAATGTATGCAATTATGCCATCGAGAACTTCCCTCAGGTTATGAGGTGCCATATTGGTGGCCATACCCACTGCAATACCGGAAGATCCATTAACCAAAAGGTTAGGAAGTTTTCCCGGAAGCACTGTAGGCTCCGTCAAGGAATCATCAAAGTTTGGCTGAAAGTCGACAGTATCCTTATTAATATCGGCGAGCAGTTCCTCGGCGATTCTGCGAAGTCTTGCTTCTGTATACCGCATAGCAGCGGGCGAATCTCCATCTATGGATCCGAAATTTCCCTGACCATCAACCAATGTGTAGCGTAACGACCAGTCTTGGGCCATACGTACCATTGTATCATACACGGATGAATCGCCGTGCGGGTGGTACTTACCCAATACTTCCCCAACAATTCTGGCTGATTTTTTATATGGCTTATTGTAATTAACACCCAGCTCCTGCATCCCATATAATACGCGTCTATGAACAGGTTTCAAACCATCGCGGACGTCGGGAAGAGCTCTTGAAATAATGACGGACATCGAATAATCGATGTAAGCCCCCCTCATTTCATCTTCAATATTTATCGGAATTATACTTTGTCTTGCAGGTGGTAAATCATTCGTCTCTTCTGCCATGTAGAATAGAAATTGTTAAACTTAAATAGGCTCTTTTTTGAGTCGTGCAAGATAGTAAAAAACAGTGTTGGACAAGCTGATTCTTTGAATAGTTATTGGGGGAAATGCAAAAAGTAAAAAGCTAAAAGCGGAAGGCTTGCTCCTGCCCGTTGAACGCTTTCCTGGAATAGAAAAGCTTGTCTGCTGTGACCCATTTTTGTGCTGGATTCCGTATCCGATTATTGGCTAAAATTCTTGTTTTTCTGGCGGGG
>DASQTN010000564.1:0-3651 GCA_035641895.1 Chryseolinea sp.
AACCATCAAATCCATATTGCGCTAGTTTTGAAAAAATCGACTTAAAATCAACCTGACCGTCGCCAAGCGATCTGAATCTCCCCGGGCGATCTACCCAACTTTGATAGCCTCCGTACACACCAATTCTTCCATTGGCATTGAATTCCGCATCCTTCACATGAAACATTTTTATAAAAGTATGATAGAAGTCAATGTATTGAAGGTAATCCAGCTGTTGCAGCACAAAGTGACTTGGGTCGTAAAGGATGTTGCAGCGCGCGTGTTTTTCAGTGGCTTCCCAGAAACGTTCGAAGGTAATTCCATCGTGCAAGTCTTCACCCGGATGTATCTCATAGCAAAGGTCGACGCCCGCCTTATCAAAGGCATTCAAAATCGGAAGCCATCGTCTTGCAAGTTCTTTAAAGCCATCCTCTACTAAACCAGCGGGGCGCTGCGGCCACGGGTAAACTGTGTGCCACATTAGAGATCCTGAAAATGTCGCATGCGCAGTTAAGCCAAGATTCTTACTGGCTTTGGCTGCTAATTTTAGCTGATCTACCGCCCAGGCTGTACGCTCCTTTATGTTCCCTCTCACCGCTTTGGGCGCGAATCCGTCAAACATGTCGGTAAAGGAAGGATGCACAGCAACCAGTTGACCTTGCAAATGCGTCGCCAACTCTGTTATTTGAAGCCCACAGGACTCGACAACGCCCTTAAGCTCATCACAATAATCCTTGCTTTCAGCAGCTTTTTTCAAATCGATGCAGCGGCCGTCCCATGCAGGAATTTGAACGCCGACATAACCGAGTGATGATACCCACTTGCAGATTGTTTTGAGATTATCAAATGGCGGCTGATCGCCCATGAACTGCGCCAAAAAAATCGCTGGGCCCTTAAGTGTTTTCATTAGACCGAAATATACAGTTTAAGATTAGACATTTATAGCAGGAAGGAACTACTTAAGCGTAGTCCATTTTCTGTTGGAGTTTGCAGACTTTACCACCGTCTGAACGAAGTTCATTCCGCGAACACCGTCTGCGACATCGGGAAAGTCATACTTCGCAATATTCAATTTTTTGCCGGGTTTATAATCCCGTACGGCCCTTGAAAACGCGCGATAAAGATTAGCAAATGCCTCGAGATAACCTTCGGGATGGCCCGCCGGGGTGCGGGTAAAACCTTTCGCTTCATCGGATAAATAGCTTTGACCGGCACGGATAATTTCTTTTGGTTTGCCCATCCATTTCAGAATCATAGTATTCGGTTCTTCCTGTCTCCATTCCAGTCCACCTTTTTCGCCATACACTCTGATATTTAAATTGTTCTCCTCTCCTGCGGCGACCTGTGTTGCCATTAATACTCCTGAAGCTCCATTATCAAATCGAAGCAGCATAGAGCTATCGTCATCCAGGTGACGACCCTTCACGACGGTATTGAGCATAGCACAAATTTCGGTAATCTTTAAGCCGGTAATGTATTCGGCCAGGTTCGCCGCGTGTGTTCCGATATCACCGATCGCACCGCCCATACCAGACTGTTTAGGATCCGTCCTCCACGATGCCTGCATATTCCCAGTCTTCTCTAATAAAGTTGATAACCAACCTTGTGGGTATTCGACATAGATTTTCCGAATTTTTCCAAAAGCTCCATCAGCCACCATCTTGCGTGCTTCCTTCACCAGCGGGTAACCTGTATAAGTGTGAGTCAAGCCTAAGATCAAACCTGTCTTGTTAACTGTTTTCTCCAAGGTTTTTGCCTCAGCTAAAGAAAACGCAATGGGCTTCTCAACTAAAACGTGAAATCCACTTTCCAATGCCATCTGTGACGGCCCGAAATGCACATGGTTAGGGGTTACGACCGAAACAAAATCGATGCGCTGATCCGGCGGCAGGTTCTTTTCTTTTTCAAACATCTCCTGGTACGTTTCATATACCCGGTTTGGATTGAGATACAAGGCTTCGCCAGTCTCTTTGGATTCCCCTGGTATAATGCTGAAAGCGCCACATACCAATTCTATTTCTCCGTCGATACCCGCTGCCTTGCGATGAACAGGACCAATAAAAGAGGTAAGACCACCGCCTACCATCCCCATGCGTAGTTTTCTTTTCATTAGTTAAGATTTTGGATTTCAATTAAGGCCTAAAGTTTGAAATATAAAACAATAAAAATAATCGGAAACGATTGCGGTTTAGATAACGGCGTTATTTTTTTTGGACAACAGATATTCAGAGGTGATTTTGGAAACTTATACATTAGTTCTTTAATTAACGCTTTCGCACAAATTTCACTTCATGACGGAATCGCTTTTTCTAAAAAACCTTTGGTACTTCGCCATGCACGGCTCATTTTTAAGACAGGGTAAGCTGGTAGCAAAAGAAATACTAGGAGAAAAAATTGTTTTTGGTCGTGATGAAAATGATCAACCCTTTGCTTTAAAAGACAACTGCCCCCATCGGGGGGTACCTCTTTCGCAGGGGTGGTATGATGGAAAGATTCTTCAATGTTGCTATCACGGATGGAAATTTGACCATACCGGCACATGCCAGGGTATTCCCGCGCTGGCCGATGAGAAATTTGATACGAAGAAAATAAAGGTCTTTAAATATCCGTGCAAAGAGATCAGCGGAACGGTATGGATTTATATTCCTCAAAATAAAACGCAACTCCAGGGGGCTGAAGAACGCCTTCCCAACCTCGTGACGCCGCTCGACAAACAATTTCTCTTTGTGGAAAAGGTAACGATGCCGGCAGATATTGACCACGCCGTAATAGGCCTGATCGATCCAGCACACGTCACTTTCGTGCATCAATCATGGTATTGGCGTTCTGCCAAAAAATTGAAGCTCAAAGAAAAAAAATTCGAGCCGGTGGATCTTGGATTCAAGATGAGCAGGCATAAGCCTTCATCAAATTCAAAGGGATATTCTGTGTTGAAGGGCGAGACTTCCACGGAAATTAATTTCCAACTGCCTGGCGTGCGAACCGAGCATATTCAGGTCGGCAAGAATGATATTGTTTCCATTACATGTCTCACTCCTATCAATGAAAATGAGACAGAGTTGAACCATATATTTTATACCTCGATTGGCTTTGTGAAATTTGTGTGGTGGCCTTTGCGCCAACTGGGTAAACAATTTATTCACCAGGACCTTGGTGTATTTCGAAAACTTGGAGAAGGTTTAAAATCGAAACCTACATTAATGTTGTTAGGTGAACCGGATGCGCAGGCGCGATGGTATCATGAACTGAAGCGTCAATGGGATCTGTCGCAACAAAACAAAACTCCATTTGTAAATCCGGTGGAACCAAAGACCCTTCATTGGATTACGTAAGAAGCTGACAGCATTCAGCTTACAGCGTACAGCTCACCTTGGTAGAAAGGTTTTTAGAAGTCGCTTTATGAACCTTAGTGCCTTAGGGCGAAGGTGCGAGCGCTTGAAGGTGCTGAACATTACATGCGACAATCTATCTCCGTGCCTTCGAGGCGCTGTGGTAAAATAACTTGTTCTATTAACTTCCTTAACGATAGGAGTCTCCAGGACACGGAGAAATCAAGCCGAACATTTCCTACGAAGCACATATCGACCACGGCTCGGCCGTCTTTGCGCCCTTGAGTCGAGTGGATTTGCACAGGAGTTTGGCAACGGAATTCACATTATTTGTTGGACCTAT
>DASQTN010000565.1:0-8428 GCA_035641895.1 Chryseolinea sp.
TGGAGCGCGGATGGACCAACTTCCTGAGATTTGGGAAGAATTAGTTGACGAAGGTTTTGAAAGTGGCCACGCTTACGGAAAGGCCCTGCGCACCGTCAAAAGTTGTGTAGGCTCTACGTGGTGTCGTTATGGCGTTCAGGACTCTGTGTCCTTTGCCATTTTCGTCGAAGAACGGTATAAAGGATTACGGGCGCCGCACAAACTGAAAGGCGCCGTCTCGGGATGTATTCGCGAATGTGCTGAAGCCCAGTCCAAAGATTTTGGAATAATTGCAACGGAAAAAGGATGGAATTTATACGTATGTGGAAACGGTGGCGCCCGCCCTCAACATGCTAAGCTGCTGGTGAACGATGTGGACACCGAGACTTGCGTTAAGCTGGTCGATCGTTTCCTTATGTTTTATATCAAGACTGCCGATCCGCTTACACGTACAGCCACATGGTTAAACAAGATGGAAGGTGGTCTTGATTACCTGCGTGATGTTATCGTCAATGACTCTCTTGGCATCGGTGAAGAACTTGAAAAGGAAATGAAACAGCTGATTGCCAACTATCATTGCGAGTGGAAAAAGGTGGTCGAAAACCCAGCCTTAAGAGAAAAATACAGACATTTCATTAATGATGAAGAACAAGATTCCAGTCTTTCGTTTGTGGAAATGAGAGATCAAAAAATCCCGGCTGACTGGAACAAAAAAATAAAATGATTGACGGATATGGATCAAAGAATAACTAATTCAAATCACGCAACGTCCTTACCGGCTATGAACCCGATAAATCGTGTATCAACAGAGAATAATAATATTAAAGTTTGGTTTAAAGCTGCCCGTGTACAAGATTTTCCCGAGAATGGTGGCGCTTGTGTAAAATACAAGGACTTACAGGTTGCAGTATTTAATTTTTCTCGTAGAAACGAGTGGTATGCCTGCCAAAATATGTGTCCTCATAAAATGCAAATGGTATTGTCGCGTGGAATGATAGGCTCACAGCAAGGCGAGCCGAAAATTGCATGTCCTTTTCATAAAAAGACTTTCTCGCTAAAAACGGGTGACTGTTTGAATGCGGAAGAATGCAGCATTACTGTGTATCCTGTCAGAATAGAAAATGGTTACGTTCATATCGGCTTTACCGCCTGAAATAACACAGGTTCAACGTTCGTCAGACCATCACACGAATAGGCGCGATCGGTGGTCTTAAAAACTGAAATTAAAACCGCTGTGACTAGCGGAGACGAGCGAGCCTGTGTAACTTCGTATCCAAATGACCTTAGACTTTAATCCTGAAAGTAAACTCACTTTCAATCGCTTCAGCAAGTTAGGAGCATGGTACATCTTTGCGCTAAGCATCATTGCAACGGTAGCAATTGTGGGGCAATTTCTGATTCAGGATCATTTGCAAGATCAACTCAGCGATTCGAGAGTGGTAAATCTTGCCGGCTCCCAACGCTACAAGAGCCAGGGTATTGTGAAAATGTCCTTGTTACTTTATACCGACATTGACCACAAACATTTTCCTGAAAAGATCAAAACACTTAGTGATTTACTTGAACAATGGAAAGCGGGTCATTATGGATTGCAACATGGAAATGCTTCACTGAACCTTCCCGACGAAAACAGCGAAAAAGTGATGGCGATGTTCCGGGATCTGGAACCTTATTTCAAGAACGTTTACAACAGCGCCAATCATATCATAGAATATAAAAAGGGAAATCTCTCTGACACCATTGACCTTAGAAACACTTTGACGACGTTGCTCGACAATGAAGCCATTTTTCTAAAAAAAATGGATAAGATTGTTTTTCAATATGATGCCGAAGCACGGGAAAAAGTATCCACTCTTAGTAAACTCGAGTACGTTTTAATATTTATTTCTATCGTCGTTATACTTCTTGAAATTGTTTTTGTATTTCGCCCCACCACCGTCCAGGTCAATAAGACCGTCAATCAACTCATCACTTCAGAAAAAAATGCTAAACAGCTTAGTAAAGAAATCGGGGCACTATATACTTCATTAGAAAAGTCATACGAACAAATTTCACATATTAACCTTCCAGTAGAAAATCCTCGTCTCTTCGCCAAAGCAGACCGGGGCGGCAACATCACTTTTGTAACTGATTTGCTGGAAGAACTATCTAAAAAAGAAATCAAAGAAACCGGCATGCCGCTCTCTCAACTTTTTGAAGGAATGGAAGACCCCGGCGATTGGATGGACGAAGTGGTCGAGACTGTTTCAGAGGGAAACCACTGGCAAGGCGAAGTGTTTTTTCACGATTCAAAAGGGGGCGATTGCTGGATCGATTTAACGATAACGCCTGTATATAATGAACAAAACGATATCGAAGAACTGCTTATCCTCGGTACCGATCTAACCATGCGCAAACAGGCCGAACGAAACATGAATGTGAAAAGTCGGGCCGAAATAGAAAAGACAATTAACCGGCAGAAATTTCGCTCGGTTTTAATCCTTGAAGGCCAGGAAGAGGAACGAAAACGCATTGCCATGGATATTCACGATGGTATCGGACAAATGCTGACTTCCTTGAAATTTCAAATTGAATCCATCAATTTGAAGGAGAGCGAGAAGGCACAAAGCAAGATTTCCGAAATCGACCTGCTCATTAAACAAATCATCAAGGAGGTGCGCAAAGTGACTTTTAACCTCAAACCAACAGTGTTGGGGGACTATGGATTGCAAGCAGCGCTGAATGTTTTTATCCAGGAAATTGGAAAACTTATCGATATTAAATTAATTTATAAAACCGAAGGCGAGTTGTACCGGCTACCTCAAAAAATTGAGAATAACATTTTCCGGATTATTCAGGAAGCCATTAACAACGCCATTAAATATTCGGAAGCTGATCTTATTGAAGTATTTCTGCAGCAATCAGAAAATGATTTGATAATTACCGTGAAGGACGCGGGGAAAGGATTTGATCCAAAAATTGTTGAAGCAAGAAGCGTGAATATTGAATCCGGTCGCGGATTTTTTAATATGTATGAACGTACCGAATACGTAAACGGACGGCTTGAGATAATTTCAGATCCCGGCAAGGGTACAACGGTGCAGCTAATTGTTCCGATGAGAACGGCCGTGTTAGTCGATTAATTGTTCAAAAATGTATGGAGAAAATCAGTGTAGTTTTAGCGGATGATCATGTTCTGGTGCGCAAAGGAATTAAAGCTATGCTTGAGTCCGATACAGAGATCAATGTTGTAGGTGAGGCTAGCAACGGAGCAGAGGCTTTACACGTGGCAGGTGCACTAAAACCTAACATTCTTATTCTTGATATACGGATGCCGGAAATGACGGGACTTGAAGCCGCTGCCAAATTAGATACATATGCACCAACAACGAAAGCAGTGATCCTTTCCATGCACGACTCAGAAGAGTACGTGCTGCAGGCGCTTGATGCGGGCGCCTACGGATACTTATTAAAGGACACCGACAAGAATGAATTTGTCAAGGCTCTCAAACAAATTCATTCAGGAAGCAAATATTTCAGTGGTGCAGTATCAAACGTGTTAGCCAACAGGTTGCTGAAAACGAAGGCCCCCACCCGGCAGGCAGTACTCGAAGACCCATACAGCCTTACACGAAGAGAAAAAGAAATTTTACGGATGGTGATCGATGGCCAGCATAACAAGCAAATATCCGAATCCTTTGGTAAGAGCGTTCGAACCATCGAAACGCACAGGTTCAATATCATGAAAAAGTTAGGTGTCAATAATGCCATTGACATGGTAAATAAAGCTGTCAAAGAAAATCTGGTCTAGATCTGTTATCGGCTATTTGTTATCTTTTGATCGTTCCTATTCCACGCTTTTTTTATTGACAATCGTTTCGGCCAATCCGCGGGATTTGTGATGGCCATGCTCACCGACTGGATTCCTCCATTCACCTACTGGCTTCCCTTGCCTGCCTATTAGGAGTGTCCGTAATTAAGGATTCCATCGTTATTTGATCTATAAATCGAACAAAAAATGGAAACACAAAACACCAATAAAAATCTTGAGCCTATCAAAAGCAGTGGATTTAACCGTGGCCGGGCATTAGGCGGCTTAATTGTGGTTGCCGTCGGCGTAGTGCTCTTGGCTAAACAGGTCGGCGTAGATTTTCCCTATTGGTTTTTCTCGTGGCCGATGCTTCTTATCACTATCGGTCTTTACGTGGGATTCCGCCATTCCTTCAGAAATATAGGATGGCTATTTCCCACAGCAATAGGTGCGGTATTTCTGATAAATGATATTATTCCGGAGCTGGAATTAAAGCAGTTCCTCTGGCCCATTATTATAATCGTCATTGGCCTGGTAATGATCTTCCGCCCACGCGGAAGAAATCGTGGCGAAGAGTATTGGAAACAACGGTACGACCATGGCAACTCTGAGTCTTTTTCAAACAATGCATTTGAGACTGTTACGATCTTCGGCGGCGACAAAAAGCAAATCATTTCCAAGGATTTTAAAGGTGGTGAAAGTGTATGTGCCTTTGGAGGAGTTGAAATAAATCTCACACAGGCGGACATCGTTGGAACTGCCGAAATTGAAGTTGTGCAGTTGTTTGGCGGTACAAAGATTATTGTTCCTCCACATTGGAGAGTACAATCCGACGAGCTTGTATGCATCTTCGGAAGTCTTGAAGATAAACGTCAGATAGCGGGAAGCACGGTAGATCCTTCCAAAACTTTGATTTTAAAAGGCACTTGCATTTTTGGCGGAATTGATTTGAGAAGCTTTTAAATGTATGTATATCGTTTTAATTCTTATCCAAGCATTTCTTATGAACTGGTACATCACAAAAATAGTATTCAACATTACAGCCGAACAAAGCAGGAATCAATTTGATGAGCAGCTACGGCTCGTCAATGCTGAGAGCAAGGAAGAGGCGTTCTTAAAGGCAAGGACGATTGGTTTGCAGGAAGAGGATACATTTTACAATGATAAGATGAGGGAAGTCAAATGGGAGTTTGTCAATGTATCCGAAATTATTCCCATCAACAACCTGGAAGACGGAGCTGAATTATATTCCCGAATCCATGAAACTGCTGAAGCAACTAAGTATATTCACTTCATTCATCAGAAAGCCATAGCCCTTCGTAAAAATTCAACATTATTTTATTAAGGATGCAAGCCCCGGGAGTTCGAAATTTTTCAACACGGTATCTGATCCTGATCTATGTCGGATGGTGGATCATCTGGATGGTTCTTCAGACATTCGCGTTGTACAATGCCGAACTCTTAACACTGGAAACAGCTATAAAAGATGCCGCGATAACTACAGTAGTACTGTCATTCGCCGGATACATCATGATCACGAGCATGCGTTTCTATCACCCACGGCAAATGTTACAACTAACATGGAGCATCGCCCTGGCCATCGCCTGTGTTTTCCTTATTCGCTGGGCTGCAACTCAACTGCTTCAGGGGGAAGAAGGGTACTTGCAATTCCTTGAAAAAACGTTGGTGGTACGCGGACTGTTTTCCTGGCTTATGATCAGTATCATTACCGTTGTTAGCTGGGTGTGGTTCTACATTCGTGAGCAGCAAGAGATTGAAAGCAGAAAAGTGACGACCGAAAAACTTGCCCGCGAAGCAGAACTTTCTTCTCTTCGACAACAACTTCAACCTCATTTTCTTTTCAATAGTTTGAATTCTATTAGTGCATTGATAATCCTGAAACCGGAAGAAGCGCGCAAAATGATTCAGCAACTGTCGGATTTTTTACGCGGAACAATCCGAAAGGATGACCAGCAATACTTATCATTGGAGGAGGAGATAAAACATTTGTATCTCTATCTGGAAATTGAGAAAGTGCGATTCGGCCACCGATTAAAAACTGAAATTGATTACCAGGAAGCGTCGAAAAAAATGAAATTGCCATCGCTTTTGTTGCAGCCATTGGTTGAAAATGCTATCAAATTCGGCCTCTATGATACCATAGGGGAGATCACGATTCGACTGGAGGCAACAGCAGCTGAAAATTTTCTGCACATCCGTATAGAAAATCCCTTTGACCCGGAAACATCACAAACAAAACCAGGTACGGGGTTCGGGTTAAATTCCATCCAACGAAGGCTCTACCTGCTATACGGTAGAAACGATTTACTAGCCACGCATCAAAACTCTAACACTTTTACGACCGAACTTAAAATTCCTCAATCCGCATGATTAACGTTATCCTTATCGATGATGAACCGCTCGCACAGAGTATTGTGAAAGAATATCTGCAAAGTTATCCACAGTTTCAGGTTGTTCAATGTTGCAACGACGGATTTGAAGGGGTTAAAGCTATAGCTCAACATAAACCTGACCTGATTTTCCTTGATATTCAAATGCCAAAAATCAATGGCTTTGAAATGCTGGAGTTAATTGAACAGCCCCCGGCGGTAATTTTCACCACTGCGTTTGACGAATATGCAATCAAAGCATTCGAGGCCCATGCAATTGATTACTTGTTGAAGCCTTTTAGCAAGGAACGTTTTGACAAGGCGATTCAAAAATGGCTGCAACAAAAGAATCAAATGCAACAAAAACCCCCTGCCACTACGTTGCTAAACGAAGAAGTGCGGCAACCGGAAGAACGCAACCGGATCGTTGTAAAAGAAGGAAGTAACATAAAAATTATTCCGGTGCATGATATTCATTACATAGAAGCTTACGACGACTATGTGAAGATCTACACGCAAAAGGAAATGTTCCTGAAGAAAAAAACAATGAGCTTTTATGAGCAAAGCTTAAATCCTTCGCAATTTGTGCGGGTACACCGTTCGTACATTATCGCTTTGCAACAACTGACTAAAATCGAGCCACTCGAAAAAGATACGCATCTCGCCCTTTTAAAAAATAATGTTAAAGTACCCTTGAGTAAAAGTGGATATCTAAAGCTAAAAACCGTTTTAGGTATTTGATTCCTTCACAAGATTTTTCTTAAGACTCAGTCGCGCTAAAAATGCGCTCATAATCGTTAAGATCGAGCCTGCAATCATTGCCGCCCCTGGAAAGTATATAGCCGCGCTCGGCTCGGAAAAGTGGTAAAACAATCCGGTCATAAGGACGGGGCCAAGAATCGATGTAAGGCTTATGAGGCTCGTCAGAGCACCCTGCAACTCTCCCTGCTGATTCGCGGGAACCTGTCCTGACATGATTCCCTGGAGCGATGGGCCCGCAATTCCTCCTAAGCAATACGGAACGAGAAATGCGAACATCATCCATCCTTGTGTGGCAATACCAAACAGCAAAAAGCCAACCGCGTATAAAGATAAGCCAACGTACACGCTACGCTCCTGCCCGAACTTAGGTATGATATACCGAATGAGCCATCCCTGAACCAGAGCCACCATTAAACCCACAAAAGCAAGGGAATAGCCAACCATCGCCTCATTCCAGTGATACTTCTCAATTGTATAATAGGACCATGTACTTTGGACAGCATGACCTGCAATGTAAATAAGTACGATAGATGCAACTAAGCCAAGAATAACTTTATACCGGAGGAAAAACTGCAGTGAACCTAACGGATTAGCGCGTTTCCAATCAAACTTTCTTCTGTGCTCAAGCTTTAGCGACTCTGGAACTACAAAATATCCATATAACCAATTAATGAAAGTCAGAACCGCTGCCGCAATAAATGGGGCACGAAGGCCATAGGTCGCGATCACACCACCGAGTGCCGGACCAATAATAAAACCAAGCCCGAATGCCGCGCCTATCATTCCAAAATTCTGGGCCCTGTTTTCAGGTGTGCTCACGTCTGCGATATACGCGGACGCTGTTGTAAAGCTTGCTCCCATTATACCGGCGATGATGCGGCCCACAAACAACCATGCAATCGTCGGGGCAAATGCTGTTAGCAAATAATCGACGCCAAAACCAAACAAAGAGATCAACAAAACCGGTCTGCGTCCATACTGGTCACTTAAGTTTCCCAATACGGGTGAAAAGACAAATTGCATCAATGAAAATGCTGCAATCAACCAACCACCATAAGAAGCGGCCTCCGGAATGCTAACGTGTCCAAGTTCGCTGATAAGATTAGGTACTACTGGAATAATGATTCCAAAACCGATAACATCAATTAACAGAGTAACAAAAATAAACCCCAATGCTGCGTTCTTATTGGCCATAAGCGCGCAAGTTAATTGTTAATCCATAAACGATCACGAAAATTGGCCATCAACTTTCCACGTGATCGACCTGCCCAACGCTTTCAGTAGTCTGAGTTTGTCGAGCAGCTTTTCTTTTTCCCGCAAGGGAATACCAATTGTCATAGTTCCTTTGTCGCTGAAATCCTGTTCAAGGATTTTTAAGCCAAAGTCTTTGATAATTTTCATTATGTCGGCAAGCATCGTATATTCAAACTGAAGCCAAATCGTTTCGGTAAGTTCAATCTTTACAATAGAGCCGTTACGCAATGCATCTTCCGCAGCGGCCTTATAT
>DASQTN010000566.1:0-2841 GCA_035641895.1 Chryseolinea sp.
CAAACTTGGTGCGGTCTGCTGCAGTTTCTAATGCTTGCGCTTGAGCGAAATAAAGATCAGCCTGGCTTGCTTTAGATTGAGTGTTGATATCCTCAACGCGAGTTTCCAGATTTGCGACATCTTGCTCTCTCATCTTAATAGTTTCCATGTTTTGAGCGATTGCCGAGTCACGTTGAGTAACGGTCATAGCAAGCGACTCATTTTCGCCACGCATCTTTTCAACCTCAGATTGAAGCGCTGCGATTTGTTGCGTGCTCATTTCGAGATCAGCTTTCAACCTTTTAATGGTAGTAGCATACGTTCCCTTGGTAGATTTGACAGATTTTTCAAGGCTGGCGATTTTTGCCTGAGTGTCCTTGATGTGGCTGTTGATATCCTTTAAGCGGTTTTTGTAGTCCGCGTAAGAAGTTCCTTCAACAACATCTGTTCTTAATAATTGACGATTCGCATCAATCGAATCGATTAACACGCCAATCTCTTGTAGAGTTTGTGCGGTTTGCTGGCTTGCATGAAGTTCAGTTCTCAACGAATCGACTTGAGTTTGGAGACGTTCCTTTTCTTTTGTGTCACAGCTCCAAAATGCGCCAGCTATGGCTAGTCCGAATACTAATTTCCTAATCATAAAAGTGAGTTTTAAGTTCTTGGGTACAGCTTAGCAAAGGAAGGGCAAGAGTTAATAACAACATAACACACGGCGAAAAACCGTGAAAAAACGAGTAACAAAGGCCTTTATTGTTACGAGTCCCCGAAACGAGAAAAAACGGCTAGTTGATTATGAGGAAAAAGTCAACAAGTTGAGGTAGAAAAAAACAAAAAAAGTCAGGTGCCGACCTGACTTTTTCGAACTGAATATAGACTATACGTTACTTTACTTCGCATTCTTTCGGATAAAACCGCCAAGTTCCTTTCCAGCTTTTGCATAGGCTTCTTGAAGCCTTAAACCGGTTTCGTAGTCAAACCCAAAAACATCACGGCCAAGGGCTTTTGTAATGGTAATTTTAGCAATAACCTTGTTGGGATTCTGAGCTTCAACAATCCAGGCCTCAGCGTCAATATATGCAGGCTTGCTCATCACGTGTACATTGAAGCCAGGCTCCGTATGCACCGTTTTAAAAATTAAAGTGTATTTCGCGTTGTCACCAGTGGTCGACATTTCAGAATGCTTCGAAAACAATTCACGAAACTGCGGTTCAAACCGGTCTTGCCGATCTGCTTTCCAGTTTTTCTCCCAGCTATCGCCGCGGTCTGGTTCTTTTTCGTTTAGTTCCTTCTTCTTCTGAGCGATGTAATCGTCTTCCTTGTCGAACTTTCCAACAGACATATCATACTTAAATTCCGTCTTAATGGAAGTTTGTCCTTTCAATGGACTTAAATCTCCTTCTATTAGTTTGATTTTTTGCGCAACAACAGAAGTAGATAACGAAACGAGCAAAATTGCAAAAACATTTTTCATACAGCGTTACGAATTTGTGTTTAGTGTAATCAAAGTAATAAACTGCGGCCGTCAGAACGGCCAATTAATTTATCATTTCCCTTAGCAAAGAAAATGAAAAAACAGGATTTTAAATCTTAAGAAAAGACAAAATTCTGCGTCCTCGGCTAAATCGACCTGACCTTCTATCAAACGACCTCATTATTAGTCGGTGTATCATTTTTCTCTTTCACAAGCGCGAATACTTTTTATTTTTGTTAAAAATCATACAATGACGCACACGACTAAGTGTTTACTGGTTTTACTATTTACTTATTCCACATCCTTCGCACAATTCAAAAACATCAAGTTGGATGAATACGCATCAACGAACAAGAAATCCGAGCCTGGCATAACGATCAACCGAAAAAATCCCAACAATATTATCGCGGCGGCAACCTCCAATAATATTTATTATACGCTGGATGGAGGTGGAACCTGGCAAACGGTAAAGGGTACCTCGCCAGGTAGTCCTGACAACAATGTCGCTGTAATATCTGACGATAAAGGAAATATTTATTCATTCCACGTGAGCGCTACCGGCGACGGAGAAAAGGCCGCGGATCAAATACTCTGTCATCTTTCGAATGATGGAGGCAAGACCTGGTCACCGGGCTCCCCCTTCGGTGTTGATTCAAAGAATCAATTTAAACCAGGTGCTACTGTTGATTCCAAGGGTAACGTATGGGTTGCCTGGACGCAGTTTGATAAATTGGGAAGTGAAGACGAAAGTTGTCAATCGAATATCCTATTGACCAGTTCATCTAATGGCAAGAAGTGGAGCAAGCCGATACAGATATCACAAACCGCGGGAGACTGCAGGGATGACGATAATTCGGCGGAAGGAGCAATGCCTGCCATTGGTGTAGATGGGAAGGCCTTTTTGACCTGGGGCAATCAAAACAAAATTTTTCTTGACCGCTCTTTTAGTGGAGGAAGCCTGTGGTTGACAAACGATATTGGTGTAGGTCAGCAGCACGGCGGGTGGAATATGAAAGTTCCTGGTTATGATCGATGCAGTGGAATGCCAGTCCTTTTGATCAATCAAAGCAAAGGCCCCGCTCAGGGGACTCTTTATCTGGTTTGGGCCGACCAGAAAAATGGCGAAAACGATACCGACGTTTGGTTTGTCCGCTCTACAAATTTTGGAGACAATTGGACTAGCCCAATGAAACTGGGAGATGACAAGAATAAGCGACACCAATTTTCACCACGAATGGCAGTGGACCAAACTACAGGATATATTTATGTGGTATACTTTGATCGCGACAATTATGAAGACAATCAGACCGACGTTATCCTGTCATATTCAACAGATAGCGGTTCCTCCTTCAAGAGTGTGAAAATAAGTGAAACCCCTTTTGCTGCCG
>DASQTN010000567.1:0-4200 GCA_035641895.1 Chryseolinea sp.
TCATTTTAGCGTTTACCATGTTCAAATGCCGCGCAATTTAGTGCAGAAAGTCAATAGTCCATGATGGTCTTATGTAAATAGGTTCGATCGATTAAACCGTTAGGATGGACTTCGCATCCTAGACTTTTTACCACACTAACCCATATCTTTGGCAGAAAGTTGACCGCTGGAAAATTATTGTGGCTGACTTCCAAACGATTAACGAATAAGGAGAAATTGATTTCACGAGAAACCATAGACGAAATAAAAAACCGCCTCGACATCATCGATGTTATCGGTGATTTTGTAACGCTCAAGCGGTCCGGGCAAAATTACAAAGCCTTAAGCCCTTTTACGAATGAGAAGACGGCTTCGTTTTATGTCGTCCCCTCAAAAGGAATTTTCAAGGACTTTAGCAGTGGGAAAGGTGGCGACGGGATAACGTTTGTAATGGAACATGAGGGGATGAGCTATGTCGAGGCCCTTCGCTATCTGGCAAAGAAATATGGCGTTACAATTAAAGAGGACATTCTTAGTCAGGAACACATTGCTGAAAAAAGCGATCGTGACAGTTTGTACATCGTCATGAACTATGCAAAAGATTATTATAAGAATTTGTTGGTGGAGACTGATGAAGGCAAGAGTATTGGCTTGAGTTATTTTCGGGAGCGAGGTTTCAACACCAGGACGATAGAAAAGTTTGAGCTTGGGTACAGCATCAAAGAATGGGATCATTTCCACAAGGATGCAACCAGCAACGGATATAGCGAAGAAATGATCGAAAAGGCGGGGCTCGTCATAAAAAAAGAAACCACACAGGGCAATGGCTTTAGGTATTACGACCGTTTTCGAGGTCGTGTTATTTTTCCCGTCCATAATCTTGCCGGCAAAGTTATAGCCTTTGGTGCACGCATCTTAACCAAGGAGAAGGATCAGCCGAAATACATCAACTCCCCTGAGACAGAAATTTACCACAAGAGCAATGTGCTTTATGGAATGTTTCAGGCAAAGAATGCAATTCGCCGTGACGATTTTTGTTACCTGGTGGAAGGATATACCGATGTCATCTCCATGCATCAGGCGGATATCGATAACGTTGTAGCCTCTTCGGGCACTGCACTTACCGAAGATCAGATCAAACTCATTCGCCGGTTTACAGAAAATGTAACAGTGCTTTTTGATGGTGATGCCGCTGGTATCAAGGCAGCGTTGCGGGGCATCGATCTCGTTTTAAAAGGCGGCTTAAATGTGCGGGTAGTGTTGCTTCCCAATGGCGAAGATCCGGACAGCATGTCCCGGAAAATGGGCAGCACGGAGTATAAGCAATATCTCAAAAGTCATACTAAGGATTTTATCTCCTTTAAAATTGATCTTCTCGCCGAAGATGCCGCACAGGATCCTATTAAAAAAGCGGAAGCAATCCGGGAAATTATAACGAGTATTTCACTCATTCCGGATCCTATAAAACGTTCGGTCTACATTCAGGAAACCGGACACTTGTTAAAGATATCGGAGTCTGTGCTCGTGAGCGAGCTTAACAAGATTGTCATTCAGGAGCGGAGAAAAAAAGATGGCGAAAGCCGGAAAGAGCCAGCAAAGGACGAACAAATTACCGATCAGCTTGCCACAGAAGCTTCTGCAATCTTTAAGCTCGATACACAACGTATGGAGCAGATTCAGGAAAAGGAGATGGTCCGCTTGCTTCTAAATTATGCCGACAGTGAGTTTGAAGAAGATATCGACCTGGTGAGTTATTTTATTTCGGAATTTGAAGATCTGGAATTTTCGAATGTTACCTATGCGAAGATCTATCAGGAGTTTTACAATGCCAAAGCAAGAGCGGAGTTGATAGACTCAGCTTACTTTATGAGCAACAGTTCCGAGGATATCAAAAAATTAATCGCAGAACTGACCACGCGCAAGCATTATGCAAGTCCGCATTGGGCTGATAAATACCATATAGTTTTTCATGATGAGAAAGAAAAAATTCACGAACATGCGCATCAGAATGTATTGCGACGGAAATACCGTTATGTGCAAAGGCTGATTGAGGAAAATAAGGAAAAACTGAAGGACGCAGAAAAAAGTAAAACTATAGAAGAGATTGATGAATTGGTCGAAACGCAAACACGTTTGAAAAACGCGGACGTGGAAATCGCCAAACAACTCGGAATCGTTTCAGGAAAATATTAGTGGAACGCATAGAACACATTTAACGTTAAATGGTCGTCCGACTTTAATCATAGTCAGCGACCTCCAGTTATGGCAGAGATTAAACTGAATACAATTGAAGAAGCCATTGAAGATATCAAGAATGGCAAAGTAATTATTGTTGTAGATGACGAAGACCGCGAAAATGAAGGAGACTTCATTTGCGCAGCCGAGACTGTTACACCGGCCATTGTTAACTTTATGGCCACGCACGGACGCGGATTAATATGCGTGCCGCTGATCGAAGACCGGTGCGAAGAGCTTGGCCTTGATATGATGGTAGGGAAAAATACCGCGGTTTACGAAACGCCCTTTACAGTTTCGGTTGATTTGCTTGGACACGGGTGTACTACCGGTATCTCAGCCCATGACCGGTTCAAAACAATTCGCGCGTTAGTTGATCCAGAAACCAAACCCGAGGAGCTGGGAAGGCCCGGCCACATTTTCCCATTGAAAGCAAAACGTGGTGGCGTCCTTCGGCGCTCGGGCCACACCGAAGCCGCGATAGACTTTGCGCGATTGGCTGGATTTAAACCAGGCGGTGTACTGGTTGAAATAATGAATGAAGATGGTTCTATGGCAAGGCTGCCAGACCTGGTGGTTGTGGCAAAGCGTTTCAACTTAAAGTTGGTGTCTATAAAGGATCTGATAGAGTACAGAGTCAAAAAGGAGACCTTGATCCACCGTGAAATTGAAGTAGATATGCCGACGGAACACGGACACTTCAAATTGATAGCGTTTGATCAGATTAATTCACACGAAGTGCATATGGCATTGGTGAAAGGTACCTGGGAAAAGGACGAACCAGTATTAGTCAGAGTACACTCTTCATGCGTTACCGGTGACATTTTCGGATCTTGCAGATGTGACTGCGGTTCGCAGCTCCATGCAGCAATGGAGATGGTTGATCGTGAGGGGAAAGGCGTAGTTTTATATATGAAACAGGAGGGTCGGGGAATCGGCTTGCTCAATAAGCTCAAGGCTTACAAACTTCAGGAGCAGGGGATGGATACTGTGGAAGCAAATTTGCAGCTGGGCTTTGATATGGACGAAAGGGATTATGGGGTAGGGGCTCAGATCATTCGAAATTTAAACATAAGTAAGATCCGGCTCATCACTAACAATCCGAAAAAGAGAGTGGGATTAATGGGATATGGCCTGGAGATTGTAGATAATGTACCGATTGAAATTCATCCCAATAAGCATAACGAGAAATATCTGATGACCAAACGTGATAAACTTGGCCATAATATTTTAAAGCATAAATGAGCGAAAATATTCTTTTGTGGTTTGTGTCTAAACGACGTGTTGCAGCGCTCCTTGGCACCTGTGCGATCTTATTTTTGATCGCAAGGTCTGGGATAGCCCAACAATTTCCGTCCGATCTGTGGCACGAAGGAAAAATCGTATTGTTAGAAGGGGATACGTTAAAAGGTAATATTAAGTATGACCTTCAACAGGATCTTGTTCAGTATGGAGTAGCCGATCAACGGACGACAGCGTTTAGTGCCCGCAAGGTTTTATTTTTTGAAATTTTTGATACATCTGTCAGAAAGTACCGACAGTTTTTCGCGCTTCCATTTTCAACAACTACTGGTTATAAAGCGCCTGTGTTTTTTGAGTTGTTGGAGGAAGGTAAAATGACGTTGCTATCGCGGGAATCAATTGAATATCGAACGTACAGTTCTCCTTATTATATGGGATCATATTCCCGGTTGGTTTTAGTATACAAATACTATTTTTTGGATGAAAAGGGTAACATCTCGGAATTTGCAGGCAATAAAAGCGACCTTCTTAATCTGATGGATAGAAAATCTGATGACGTTGAAAAGTATATCAAGGCGAACAAGCTGCGCTACGACGACAAATATGATTTCGCAAAAATTGTTGCCTACTATAATTCATTGTTTGGAACTTAGAAGTGCTGACGTGTTTGAGGTTCGAAGTGTTAAAGTCGGTTACCGAATCTAAAATCGTAAATCTAAATCTAAAATCAGCTTGCCACGAAGT
>DASQTN010000568.1:0-4730 GCA_035641895.1 Chryseolinea sp.
ACGAAGGAACTCGTCGAGTACAATCAGCAACTTGAACAATTCGCATTTATTTCAGCTCATAATCTGCGGGCTCCTGTCGCACGTATTTTAGGTTTGGGTAACCTTTTGGAACTCATTAAGAGCGAACCCTCAGAAGAATATAAAATTGTAAGCCAGTTGGTTTTTTCTACGCGGGAACTGGATACTGTCATAAAAGATCTCAATACTATTTTGGCTTTAAGAAAGGATAATATTTCTATTCTTACCGATGTAAACCTTGCAGAGGAATTGAGATTAGTAAAAATGAACCTGGAAAAAGAGATACTTGAAACAAAAACATCAATTAACGAAGACTTTTCGAGAGCTCCTTTTATTCGCACTATTAAACCTTATTTGGATAGCATTCTTATTAACCTGGTCAGCAACGCCATTAAATATCGACATCGGGGCAGGTGTCCAGTAATTCAAATTAAATCAGAGATCGTTGCAAATTGCACTTGTTTAATGGTTCATGATAATGGATTGGGTATAGATTTAGAATTGTATCAAGAGAAACTATTTACATTATACAGCCGCTTTCACAACCATGTGGATGGTAAAGGTATGGGGCTGTATCTGGTGAAGACGCAGGTAGCTTCCCTAGGTGGTCGGATTGAGGTAGAAAGTGAAATTGACCGCGGGACGACTTTTAGAATTTTTTTCAAAAGATAGTTGTATAAATCCAAAGTACTGGCGGGTTTGTTGGGGTGAACGACCTTTTTTAAACTGTCATCCAGAGCCAAGCTAGCATGTGCGGTTGGGCGAAGGATCCGGAAGCTACGGAGTGGTTATCGGGAGAGGCAGAACACCGATAGGACGTTGGCATTACGCCACGGGATCCTTCGCTCCACGCGAGGCCTTCACACCATTGCTTCTCGGGATGATGTTTTTCATAGGACGGGGTCAGAGGCTAAAACATTGCGGTTACTTATCGTCCGTAGTACGTATCCAAAATTCTGACCTATATCCAGAATACATGATATGATCCGTACTGCCTTTCTCAGAACCTCAAATCTGTTGTTTTTTTTACTTCTAACAAGTCTTGCTACAGCGGCAGATAAAAATTCATTCGACAGAACAGTTACTTTGAATACACCTTGGTTCGTCGATTTTGCCGACTTAAATGGAGACCAAATCATGGATATGGTTGGTGTGAATGGGAATAGCAATACCAACATCAATATTTATCATGGTAAAGCGAATGGTACCTTCGAACTTAAAACTACGTTAGCGGGATCAGGCGAGTATTACAAAATTTTTTTAAAACAATTGAATGCTGACAACATACCCGACATAGTAGCCGTAAGCAATATTTCTGGAATCGTTTATCTCAGCGGTCCCTCTGGATATGTTTCTGCTTCGTTATCGGGTGGTGGATTTTTCAATACAAATGCCACGCTCTCTAAAGACTTTAATAATGATGGGATCCTGGATCTGTTGATTAAGGACGCCCTATTTATTAATAACAACCAAGGGACCTTCACATGGAAAACTTCCGTCAGCGGAAATGGAGGCGCAGTGGCAACTGATTTTAACAACGATAATTTCATCGACATTGTAAAGACCAACCCTGGCAACGGCACAATATTATTTTACTCCGGTAAGGGTGATGGAACATTTGACATTCCAGTTACGAAGATAGGCACGGGGCATGAAGCAATTGCTCATGATCTAAACAAGGATGGTCTTGTAGATATTATTGTCAAAGGTTACAACGGAGAGATCATCATTTTTTATAATGACGCTGGATTTTCATTTTCACAAGTTTCAACGCTCCAGTTGGGTCATAATTTTTATTCCGTCATCAACGTTTTTGATATTGATCACGATGGTACGGAAGATTTTGTAACGTCAAACGATCAACATATTCAGTACCGTCCGATTTTACCAGACGGAAGTTTTGGAAACCCCACTACACGTGAAGTTGGAATCGGCTCCTTACGGGGACTCATCGTTAAAGATGCGGTTGGCGAAGCCTTCCCGGACATGATCGTCATGAGTGGATTGGGCAAAATAAGAATTTATACTGATAAGTTAAACGCTACATTGGAATTTACGAAAACCGAGAAGGTTTACGATGGGCTGCCGTTTGATGGATTTTATCAGGCTGATCATTCAATAAGTTCAACAAGCCTGTTGTTTCACGGGCATGTCACACCGCCTGAAGACGTTGGCGTATATCCTGTAACGGTAACGATCGTCGATCCAAATTATGAAGGCGAACTGATGGGAACGGTTTCAATCACAAAAAAGACGTTGACCGTTGACATTGTTGACGCTTCTGTGCCAGAGGGCAACCCTCTTCCGGCTTTTGCATTTTCGTATACCGGGTTTGTTCAGTCGGAAAACAGTTTAGTACTTGCAGAACAACCGGTAGCTAGCACAGTAGCCACAATATTCAGCCAACCTGGAGAATACATAGTCACCATTTCTGGTGGTGAGGATGAAAATTATGTGTTTGATTACAAAACTGGGATTCTCACTGTTGAGGTTGTTACCGGTATCTCCACCGAAGATATTTCGATCGATGTATTTCCAAATCCAGCTCGGGATAAAATTAGCATTAGATCCCCGGAATGGATAAGTCTAACAATTTATGACATGAACGGCAGTGTAGTTATCTCCATGACTCAATTCGACGAACAAGTTTCGCTCTTGGGTTGTGAAAGCGGCCTTTATGTCCTTCACGTTGTGTTCAGAAATGGTAATACATTCAAAGAAAGAATTAGTGTCTATTAGGGTGATTAAGATTAATAAACTGCCTTTCCCAGATACTTCCTCAACCGCGGCGCGACCTCGTGCTGAATCAACGCATTTTGCAGCGCCCATTTTTTATCAGCTTCCGGCTCGATAAGAAACTGGATCTCATTTCCTTCTCTCACTGCGATAGGAACTCCATCCCTGTATAATATCCTGTTACCAGTGTATGCCGGAATTCGTCTTCCAGGCGTCATGATCCCGGTAAGGTTCAACGGGTCTGCTGCGCTGATAGAGATGAGCACATCATGGCTATTTTCTTTTTTAACATTCCGAAGCTCTACAATGGCTTCCGGCAAAGCGAATTGCTCCCCATAGTATCCTTCAACAAAACGTCCGCCGCGGATTTGGCCCCGGGCTTCAAAGGTTCTAAGTACGCGAACAAGATCTCGCCACGGTGGTGCCAGGTTCTCCCGTTCCGCCAGTTTCCTAAAAAGTATTCCATATCTGCGCAGCAAAGCCCAGGCAATTGTTTCGTTACTTTCTTGTTGATGTTGCTGCTCATGATCAACGTTATGCTGGTCGTGCAACACAGACCACCGGCCGGCATAGTTCATGGAGAATATTTCCATATCGCGTGTGTGGCTAGCGTTAGTTTTGTATTTGTCCGGAACAAGCAATGCCCGTAATCCGGTGAAAGAATCAGAAGTAATAAGACCCGCGCCGATAAGTTCTCCTAGGGCATCCTCCGCTTGAGAAGGGAATAATTTTGTCTTGTAAACAAGGTCATCAAAAAATGAAGCGCCTTGTTTTTGCAGCACGTCATAGATCTGCATCGCCCTAGGACCGTTGATTCCCGTTGATTTAGGATTGCTGATTGCCCCTGATTTGGCTGAGGCATCTTTCCAAAGGTTTAACTTATTGCGGCTAACGAAAGTTATGGATGTAGTCCGTATGGGAGCACTTGCCTTTTTGTCCTTAACAGGGTTGGAAGAAGCGCGAAACCTTCCCCACGATATTTTTCCTGAGACGCAAAGCATGTCAAGCCACCGGTAGTCATAGTGGGCGACGCGCGCGGGCAGTATATCACTTTCCCACGCTACGGCTGGAGCCTCGTATCCTTCCAGTTTCTTCAAAATATGTTCCAGTCCCGTAGGACCTTGTGCCATGTTTGACTTTTCAAGTTGATGCCATCTGAAGGCAAAGCGCATATAATCCGCAGAAGAGACGGGCTGAATCTCACTGCGCAACTTTTTAATGGTATAACGGTGAATGCGAGCCAGCAATCGGCGTTCGCACCATTCCTCTTCATCAGGTCCGGTAAATTTTCCCCGAAAAGCGACACCCTCATTTTCCAGTTTTAATAGTGCGTGACTGACTTCAGAAACTAAAACATTCAGGTGCTCACTTATTGTACGTGCTGTTACGGGTCCAGTGATCTCAAGCCGTCCACGAATAATTTCCGCTAAGGGATCTTTATCTGTCGTAATTTGTGTGAGCTTTTCAGGAACCGAAACGCGATGTTTTAATTTTCTCTCCGGAAATGCCTTCAGGAAAAAGGGTACCCGCTCGGTCGCGATCCATAATATTTGGATACCTTCAAGTGCAGTGGCCCGGCCGTTGCCAACAAGCTCTTCAAAATATGTTTGCCAGTGATTTTCAGTCCCTTCCTTTTCTGTAATAAATCCAGATAGCAAAAGCGCATCGTGTAGTTCGTCGGCAGACGTTGCTTGTGGCCATGCTTCCTCCTTTACGGCTGCGATGGCAGCGGGATCAAGTTTGCCCAGATCATTTGCTTCCGCTGGTGTAAGTGACCGCCGGCTTCTGACGGCGAGTGTCCTGCGTTCCTCAAGCGGAGCATCATCCAGAAATGCATACGGCCTTGCATTGACGATCTCATAGGCGAGGGGAGAGGGCTCTTTTAAATCCTGCGCGACGAGAGTGACTTCTTTCTTTTTTATTTTTTTCAAAAGAGCTTCTAAACCTTCGATGTCCATGGCTTCATACAGGCAGTC
>DASQTN010000569.1:0-3052 GCA_035641895.1 Chryseolinea sp.
CAAAAGAAGAAGATGGACCATAGGAGCCGGAAGGCCCTTCGTCAGCGTCAAATGGGAAAAAGTTCTGTGTGCCGAAAGAACTGTGAAAGTAAGTATCAACTGATCCGGATATTGTAAAAGTTTTTGTGGAATCCTGACTAAAAGCCGTTGAGGAAATCAGTAAGGCAACAAGAATACAAGAACATATTTTTAAGTTTTTCATATTTTTTATTTGGCGATTTGGTAGACAAATTTTCTAGAGTATCCCAGGAGTTATACTTCGACTCCTGGGATTCTTAGTGTAAGACTGATGGTCTCGTGCTCATCTTTCATGACAAGAGTTGTGACACAACAAAGTCTTGAATTAGCGAGCATTGGTTTGAGTAAAATTGAACATAGACAGTTTAGGTTATTTGAGTTATTATGAGTCGGATTTAAAAACGGCCCCGGTGTTTATCGGGGCCGTCAATATATTAGGCTATTTCTTCCTTCAGGTTACTGAAGTCAGCAGGGAACAAGTTCTCGCCGTGTTGGCTATAGTCAGAACCAACTTTCTTTTCTTCAGCGCTAACTCTAAGCGGAGAAATCAGGTCAGTGATTTTCAACAAGAGCAGGGAGCCAAAGAAGCTGAACGCTACAACAATAACCAGAGCGATCAAATGAATTGTGATAAGATTGGTGCTACCATCGATCAGTAAACCGTTTCCTGTAGTGTTCGCACCATTTACAGCCTGCGTTGCCAGTAGGCCAGTCATAAGCATACCGACTGCTCCACCCACACCGTGGCAAGGGAACACATCCAAAGTATCTTCAAGTGAAGTTTTTGTCTTCCAATGCACCACTACATTGCTGATGATCGCCGCAAACGTACCGATGAATAAACTTGACGGGATTGTTACGAAACCGGCAGCAGGTGTTATAGCCACCAGGCCTACAACGGCACCGATACAGAAACCTATTGCAGAGGGCTTTTTACCACGAGCGGCATCAAACAATATCCAGGCTAGGCCAGCAGCAGCAGACGCAGTATTTGTTGTTGCAAATGCAGAGGCAGCAAGCGCGCCGGCACTCAAGGCGCTACCAGCATTAAATCCGAACCATCCGAACCACAGTAAACCGGTACCTAACAACACGAAAGGGACATTTGCTGGAGAAATTGGAGATTTTGTCTCGCCTTTATTTCTTAAATACATAGATGCGGCCAAAGCTGCAAAGCCGGCAGACATGTGTACCACCGTACCTCCGGCAAAATCAAGTACACCCATTTTGAAAAGAAAACCTCCGGAATGCCAGGTCCAGTGTGCTAAGGGAGCATAAATAAATAGAGAGAATAAGACGATGAAGAGAATATAAGATTTGAAGCGAATGCGTTCAGCAAATGTACCGGTAATCAACGCCGGTGTTATGATCGCAAATTTCAATTGGAAGAATGCAAAAAGGACTAACGGAATAGTTCCAAAAAGCGGCGCATCAAGAACACCATTAAACATTAAATACGTTGTTGGATCACCCACTAGGCCCATTCCCCCGAGATCATCGCCGAAGGCAAGGCTGAAGCCAACAACAATCCATAACACGCTGATAACGCCCATTGCCACGAAGCTTTGAAGCATAGTGGTAATGATATTTTTCGTGTCGATCATCCCTCCATAAAAATAGGCCAGGCCTGGAGTCATTAATAATACAAGAGCGGATGCCGCTAGCATCCAGGCGACGTCACCCGAGTTCATGCCTTCTGTATTAATCACAGATGGTATTGCAGGCATAAAGACCGCCATGATACTGATGGCGAGCAGCAAGATTAATGGTACAATTGATTTTTTCATTTGGTTGTAGTTTTAAGCGTTAATAGGGTAAATTTTTAGTCTGTTATCTTAATAACTGCTTAAATATTTTAACAATAGGGTAAAAAACGAACCACTTTTGAAAAAAAATTCACGAAATCGTGTTCGGTAGGGTATTATTTGAACCGAAAACGTGTAAAAATTATAATATTTTTAAATTATTAGGGTTCGCGAAATGTTATTCTGAAAAAACTGATTCTCCAGGGAATTTCTATGGCAAAATTTGCCCGCGGGCGTGAAAATCTCTAGCCAAAACTGTCAGCGAATGACTAAACAGCTGGAAGGCAGCTGTATGGATGTGAATCTTTAAAGGATTTAATTACTCCTTTTATAAGTAGGAGATGTTCTCAAGAGATGACGGTGATAAACCTTCAGAAGTTTGATTAGCTCGCTTGGCCAAAAAATGGCCCTTAAGACTACGAGGCATCAAAGAGAACGAAACGTTATAATCTAACAAGCACGATTGGGTCTCGTTTACTCTGAATCTTTAAAAGTAGAGTAGCCGAGTTCTTTAGTTAACCATATATTTCCGCCACCACCATTGGAAGACAATAAGGCCCCAGATCCGCGCGTGGATATCCCCAGGGTTGGAGGAAAACAGCTGCTGTTTCAGCTTATCAATTTCACCGTAGTCAAACACTTGTTGCTCTTCAATGAATTTTTTAGAAAGGAGATCATCCACTATCAGAGATTTCATTTCGTTTCGGAACCATTTCAAGAGTGGAACCTCGAAGCCTTTTTTCGGGCGATGATACAACTGCTTGGGAAGAAAATCCCTGAAAGCATCTTTGACAATTCTTTTACGAATCGATCCTTTGATTTTATACTCTGAAGGAAGACTAAAGACAAAATTGACAAATTCAAAATCCAAAAATGGTACTCTGACCTCTAACCCATTGGCCATACTCATCATGTCTACTTTCGTGAGCATGTCATTAGGCAACACAAGATTCATATCAGCATACAGTATATCATTTACATTCTCTTGATCAGGCAAGGATTGCAAAATCGCTTTTCTCCGTGGAAAAAAATCTTTTAGCCACATGTTGATGCGCAATTCGGGATGTAGCATAAGCAATGTTTCTTCCTTACTCGCATACCCTGCCCATTGCCAGTATCGGTCTTTGGAAGAAAGTTTCATGCCCTCACTAAATCTCGAAAACTGGCGGATCCTGTTGGCGAACGTACTATTCCTGGATTTTGGCAAAAGCTTCCACAATGGATTTAAA
>DASQTN010000570.1:0-2790 GCA_035641895.1 Chryseolinea sp.
CTCGCCAATGCTGATGATCCCTCACAATTTTTTACAAGAATAGAGGTCTTCAATGAATTGCAGTATTATGACAAATCTGATTTTTATCTAAATCAGACTGTGGTAAGAACTATTTTGAAAGTCGGGAAGCGCTTCACGACACGCCTAGACATTCCGTTGGTATATAATTCTTTTACCTCGCCCGCTAACCATAAACAATCTGGACTTGGTGATATTTCATTCCGTCTACTCGGCTTTAGATTTATTGAAAAACCTAAATCTGCCTTTACCGCTTCTATTGAAATCAGTATGAATACGGCCGAATCGCCTATCCTTGGTACAGGCAAGAACCTGCTCATTCCAGTTGTCTCCTACACGCTTTTGGCACCTAAGAAAAAAATGATTTTTGCCCTGGTTTTTCAACAGGCAAATTCCGTGAGTGGAGATGAAGAGAGAGCCGACCTCAGCTTTTCAAAAATACAAGCTATTGTTATCAAAAAATGGTCAGCAAGAGCGTGGACAGTTCTTGCGCCCGAGTGGTTTATCGATTATGTTAATGGCGGATTATCCATGAACTTCAGGACACGGATGACATATGCGCCAACACCCCGCCTCAATATCTGGATTACCCCAAGCGCAGGAATATTCGGGGACTTTCAGGGACGATATAAATGGAGTGCGGATATCGGCGGTCGTTATTTTCTGTTTAGGGAAATGAACTTCAGGAAAAAATGATTAATGGTTAATGGTTAATGAAAGAAAATATTATCAAGAATAAGAGTTTTGATTTGCAGTGCGTATTGTTAAGCTGAATCAGTATCTGTGCAATAGTAAGAAGGAGTTTGTTTTGTCAAAACAACGTTTAAGAAGCGGAACCAGCGTCGGAGCAACGCCCTTCGTGAAGCTGAACATGCAGAAACCAAAGCGGACTTCAAACATAAAATGGGTATTGCCCAAAAGGAGATCAACGAAACCTTGTATTGGCTTGAACTACTTAAAGCAACAGATTACTTAACAAGAGAACAATTTGAAGACATCAATGCTCATGCGGTTGAGATTATCAAAATAATTACAACGATCATCAAAACTACGAAGGCTAATATTAATAGTTAAATGAATTATCAAGCTGCTGCATTAACCATTAATAACTAACCATTAATAATTAGTTTAAGAACAATGGGCACAAATTCAAACACAATTAAATACGATGCACCTACTTTACTGACGTTTCGATTGGAGACGACTCTAACCAGACCATGAAAAGTTTATATCCGAGCGTAAGAATAACAGCTCCTAAAAACAATCCGAGAAAGCCGCTGGTAATAAAACCGCCAATAGCGCCAAGGAAAACAACCAGCATAGGAGCGGGCGCGCCCCGACCCAGCAAAAGTGGTTTCAATATATTATCAGAAATAAGTGTTATCACGAGCCAAATGGCCAGCAATACTGCGGTTAGGGTATCCGTTGCCGAAAACATATAAATCATTACGGGTATAGCGACCGGTCCCGCCCCAACCTGGATAACTGCAAAAAACAGACAAGCCACAGTCCATACGCCTGCATAGGGAACCCCAGCAATAAAAAAGCCCAGGCCTGCCATCGTTGCCTGTATAACAGCGACTCCTAAAATACCCTTGACCACACTGCGAACTGTTATAACAGTTGTGTTTGCAAAATTCTCTCCGTTTTTGCCCACTAACTTGGTAAAGATTTTAATAGCTGCATTCGCGACTGATGTGGAGTAGGCAAGCAAAACGCCTGCTATAATGATAGAGGCAATGAACTGCAATATACCTTTGCCAATGCCTGCAATTGCTGAAAGCAGCCACGAGCCTGCAGCTTTTAACTTGTCGGAATACTGCATCATAGCCTCCTGCAAATTTTCTGAAGCAAGTCTCCAGAAATCAAGAATTGGCTTGGCTATCGCGGGCCAGGACTCAGTATTCTCTCCCGGGGGTGGTATGACTAGTTTCCCTTCTTGATTCAGGTCACGCAAATGACTTACTTCTTCAAACACGGACTGTGTTAACAGCCAACTGGGAATTATTAATATACTTAACATTAAAAGTGTAAGCACGACGGACGCCCATGCCTTACGTTGGCGAAACATTTTTAGAAAAATAATGTACAAAGGGTAAAGTGCTATTGCGATTACACCGGCCCAAATCAAAATTAAGATGAATGGTCTCAATATAGTGAAACACCATCCTAACAAAAGAAACAAAAGGGCAAGCCGAATAATCGTGTCCACTAATTTTTCAAATGTGTAACTCGGTGGGTTTTGAAGATTGTTTGGTTCCATAATTAATTGTTAATAAATTCTATGATCCCACGTGGAGCTTGTTTCTGAAAGACGCCATGAAGAGGAACATTGAAACGAAGGTTTTCATCGGGTATGGTTTTGAAGCATTGCGTAGAAACTAAAGTACTCCTTTTTAGTAATATAAACTGAACGGCAGCGTCTATCAACTGACCGTAATTAAGTGCACCTTCCGGACTCAATATGCAGCGCGAGACGGCGATATGCCGCTGAATTCAATAGACGACGTTTGGGGGGAAATTGCGGAGCAGACAAGCGAAATTTTTGTAGCTCGATCAGGAACTGAATGAAAAGTTTCATGAAAATCAAAGGGCAGAAGTTCGTTGCATTTGCTACAAATTCCGCCTGCAGCGGAATAGTGCAAGCACCACTAATTGGCTACTGTTGTTCTATTGGATATCGATTGGATGGAAATGAAGGAAAGTTTACGTTCCTCAATTCTTGATCGTCTTAGGGGAAATCCTGTCGCATTTTATGACTTGGACCGGCTT
>DASQTN010000571.1:0-12162 GCA_035641895.1 Chryseolinea sp.
GTCCCCGCCTACAAGACACTTCATGAGTGCTTGAAGAATCAAGAGATTGATGCTGTGCATATCTGTGTACATACAGATCTGCACTATGAAATGGCGACGGAGGCAATGAGCCGCGGATTGCACGTTTTTTTAGAAAAACCATTTTGCCTCCGAATAGAAGAAGGGCGCCTGTTGATTGCCTTAGCAAAGCAAAACAAGGTTAAGCTAATGGTTGGACACGTGGTTCGCTTCATGGAACCCTATAGGAAGTTGAAAGAATGGATAGACACGAAGCAGTTTGGCGACTTGAAATTTATTTCGCTCAGCCGCTTTACAGGCTTGCCTTCCTGGGGCCAATGGAAAGAAAAACAACAAAGCTATGGTTCAACGGGTGGCGCGCTTTTCGACCTTATTATTCATGATATTGATTTTTTGAATTATGTGCTAGGCACTCCGTTAAAGATTGACTCCAATTGCTATGCCGGTGCGCTCAGTTCGCAGGATTATGTGAGTGCTCATTGGTATTACAAAGGTGTAAGGGCGAAGGTTGAAGGCGGAAATACCTTTCACTCAAGTTTTCCATTTCAAGCCGGGTACCTGGCGCAATTTGAAAATGCGAGTGCGGTTTATTCAAGTCGGTTGCCTCATTACATTCAAATATGCAATGACGAAAAAATTGATGAAGTGCCTGCGGGTGATGCAGGGGAGGGCTTCTATCAGGAAATCGACTACTTCGCTAGCTGTATCGAAAATAACACCGAACCACTGGAATGTACGCCAGAATCTTCGTTAAAGACGATTGAGTTGTGTTACAATCATGTATAGAAAATCTGTGAGTTTTAAATTTGAAATTTATGAAAGAGAATTTAGCCTTGGATAATAAAAATAAGACAGTAACGAAAAAATTTTCATGGCCCATTTTTGATGACAGTGATGTCGATGCCATTACAGAGGTCGCCCGGAGCGGACAATGGGGAAACCCAGACTGCGGTGGTCTAGTGGAAAAATTTGAAAAAGAATTTGCATCGTACTGTGGTAGCAAATATGCGGTTACTTGCGTTAACGGTTCGGTGGCACTCCGGCTAGCACTCATCGCTTCCGGTGTAAAACCAGGCGACGAAGTTATAGTCCCGCCGTACACTTTCATTGCTACCGCGACAATCGTCATCGAGGCTAACTGTGTTCCCGTTTTTGTGGATATCCACCCCGATACCTACAATCTGGATCCAACGAAAATTGAAGCAGCTATTACAGCTCGTACCAAAGCCATAATTCCAGTGCATTTTGCAGGACAAGCTTGCGATATGGATGCTATCATGGACATCGCGGCCAAGCATAATCTAACGGTCATTGAAGATGCTGCTCATGCACATGGTGGCGAATACAAGGGTAAAAAACTGGGAAGTATCGGCGATGCTGGTTGTTTCAGTTTTCAGTCGTCAAAAAATATGAATGCGGGAGAAGGTGGATTGGTAGTAACCAACGATGAGAAACTGTTTCAAATGATGAACTCACTTCGAAATGTCGGACGTGTTAAAGACGGGCAATGGTATGAACATCATAACATCGGATGCAATTATAGGATTACTCAGTTTCAGGCGGCATTGCTTTCGCAGCAATTAAAAAGATTGGAGTCGCAAACCAGAACACGTAATGAGAATGGAATTTATCTCAATACTTTGCTCGAAAAAATTGAAGGCATAGAGCCACTCACCAGGGGTCACGGGGAGACACTACATACATACCATCTTTACATTTTCCGGTACGACAAATCAAAATTCCATGGTTTGTCGAAGAAAGAGTTTTCACAATTGCTCGCGGCGGAGGGGGTGCCGTGTTTTATGGGTTATCCAAAACCGATTTATGAGCAACCTTTGTTTCAAAACAAAAATTTCATGTGTTACGCCATACCTGATTACGTCGATTACACGAAGGTACATTGTCCGGTCGCAGAGGTTGCGTGTTATGAGGAGGCTATCTGGATACTCCAACATGCTATGTTGGGTACGAAAGAAGACATGGATCAATTTGCTATGGCAATTAAGAAAATTCAGAATTCTGCTTTTAAGAATGAAAGGCGCTAATTCCGCCACTAAGACTCAAAGACACGAAGGCTCACAAAGTGTCATGTATTTCTTTGTGAAACTTTGAGCCTTGGTGACTTGGTGGCTACTTCCACCCCTTTTTGTAAATAATCAAATACATGTGTTACGCCATACTTGATTTCGTAGTTTGCCCATGGCAATTAAGAAAATTCAGAATGCGTTGTAGATACTTGTATCTCGAAAAATTTTACCGCAGAGCGAATACCGAGAAAATTGGCGTCAGAGTCCGCAGACAATTAGCGCAAAGAATCTCTGCGATCTCAAGGCAAATGATCTCTGTTTTACCTCTGCGCTGAAATGTCACTGCTGTTATGCAGATTGCTTCATCACCAAGTGCTTTTTCCGATATTCCATCGGCGTGAGGCCTTTGACTTGTTTGAACTGACGCGCGATGTTTTTGCTATCGCTTAACCCAAGGTCTAGAGCAATTTCAAAAATTGTCATTTCTGTTTCCAACAATAGTTGGGTGAATTTTTCGATGCGCTGATTGTAAATGTATTCATACACCGGATATCCTGTCGTGAGCATGAATCTCTTCTCCAGCGACCTACGTGAGAGGGGCACTTCCCTTAACACCTGGTCGACTTTTAGATTTTTATCCAGATTGCCATGAATGTACTTTAGTGCGCTGACGATATACTTGTCCTGGCTGGCGAAAATATCCGTAGAATGCCGGGTAACTACTTGCGTGGGTTTAACAATTACGTCTGGAGCGCAGCAGGTTTTCTCTGCTACCATCCGTTCCATCAATCTTGCGGCTTCATATCCACCCTTTTCCGCGTCGAGCTCTATGCTGGACAAAGGTGTCTCAGATAATTCGCAAATTGTTTCATCATTATCAACGCCAAGTACTGCCACTTCATCCGGAATTCGGATACCTGCATGTTTGGCAGCTTCGGCAATATGAAGGCCTTGATTGTCATCGCAGGTCATCAATGCGATTGGTTTCGGCAAGGACCTCAGCCATTCACTTAAGGCAGAGGGCTTATAATACCAAAGATCAACGGCGGCGTTAGGATCTTTATGCTCATAATAGTGAACATTAAAACCTGCTTCCTGAATCCGTTCTTCGAAACCTTGCGCGCGCTCTCGCGACCAAACAATGTTTCCAAAGCCGTAGAACGCGAAATTTTTAAAGCCTTTCTTTAAAAAATAGTTCGCCCCTAATCTCCCGGTCTCATTGTAAGCGCCAGTGATGTTAGGAATGTCTGTAAATCTTTCTTTAAAATCCTGTGCAATAACCGGGATGTTTGCCTTCGTAAATTTCTCTACCTCTTCGTTGTTATAAAACTGACCGATAATGCCATCGGCTTCCCACTCTTTCGCCCATTTCAAGATTCCATCTATGCCAATGGTTTCCCGGTAGTAGGTAGGCATTTTACAGAATGTCCATGGTCCATGATCTTTGGAATAACGTGTGATCCCCCTGAGAATATTTTTATTATATTCTTCAGCAAAGTCGCTCAGTAGAATTATTTTGATCATAAATGTTATAATTAGGTCAAATGAGTTTCGTGAATATCAACTTTTGCGCTTATCGCCCGTGATGCTGGGTAACTGTCGCAGGAATTTTGTTGTGCTGAAAAAAAGTAGTTTGGTTAAGAGCTGCCAGCAGTCTTCCGCGTTCAGATTCCGTAAATCCTTTAAGCGGCTTTCTTACCGTTCCACAATCGATGCCTATCAAGCGCATGATTTCCTTTCCGGCGGTCACACCGTTATGCTTTAAAATTATTTTATAGATGGCATCGGCTTCTCCCTCGAGGCTGACCACAGTTTTCATATCGCCATCATGATGAGCTTTCAGCATCTCCTGATAAATGTCGCCCATATAGTTATAGGTGCTCCCCACGTAATGTCGGTTTCCCGCGGTGTAGAGCATCATAAAAGCCTCATCCGTTCCCCAATACATAGCGTAATTTTCTTTTGCAAAATGCAGGCAATGCTGATAATCGACGATGTCTGTGAAACTATTCTTCAATCCAGCGAAGTTCGGGATACGGCGCGAAGCAACTTCAAGAAAACTAATCAAGGGAAAATTCACGCCGGTCATGAAGGGTATGTTGTAATAATAAAACGGCGTGTTGCTGGCGGCAGCGGCCACATATTCGCATTGCTCCACCAGTTCTTCCAACGTTTTTGGCTTGAAGTAAAATGTTGCTACCATCGCTACACCATCAACGCCGTGCTTTTCTGCATGCGCTGCCATGCGTGCGGTTTCGTACAGATTACAACTTCCTACGTGTACGAAGATTTTAAAGTCCGGACGATTTGCTTGTGTACGATAGTTCGTCCATGTCTCAACAAGTGTTAGGCGTTCTTCCAAACTAAGGGACATACATTCGCCAGTTGTACCATTTAGGAATATGCCATTCGCCCCAGTACTAACGCAATGTTGGAACAAATCCGGAATGCGGTCATAATTGATGCTACCATCCTCATACATAGGAGTGAAAGTGGCATTTAGAATTTCAACGTTGCGGGATACCATAGATAAATGCAATTGTGACACTTAAAAAAAAGTCGTGTGCCTTATGTAGGTGCAAGTTGAACAGCCTTTGCGGCGCAATCAATGGAGGGCTTTACTAAAATGATGTATAAAATTACGGTGGAATTGATAAAGGGTTTTTTTATCTTGTATCTCGTTCGATGTTAAAATTTTGTATCGGCTAATTATTTTATGCAGATTGAAGTACATTCTTCTCACCATCGATATTGCGTAATCCCGCAAAGTGTTCAGCGACGCATAAAGAATCATCCTCTTTGCAGTAATTTATTTTTGACTGAAATCGGATATGAAGACGAAACAATCTTCCATCCGTTTACGAAAAGTAAAGGAAGTCATTACCTGCTGGTCTATGTTTCCAAGGGAAAGGGTAAATATAGGGTGAATAACAAAGTTTACGAGGTCGAAGAAAATGACTTTTTTGTATTACCCGTGCGATATGCAACAGGGTTGGAATCGTCTGATAAAAATCCGTGGAGTATTTATTGGGCCTACTTTGCGGGTAGCCAGGCCGATAAGGTTGTGCAGCATCTTGCAGGTGGCAAGCATTCACCGATGAAAGCAAAACCGTTGGTGGGAAGAATTGCACAGTTTAATGATATTCTTCATCATCTTGAATTGATGGAAAATATTGAGAACCTGGTTTATGCAAACAGCCGCTTTTATAGCTTCCTCTGTTCGTTCAGGTTGATGGTGTTGTCCGGAAAAAAATACGGTAGCAAAGATGGTGTTATACAAACCATCGAGTACATGCGAGAAAATATCAGTAATGTTGTGTCGCTCGATGATCTCGCGGAAGTTGCCGGGTTGTCTGTATCACACTACTGCGCTATGTTCCGGCAAAAGACTATGCAAACGCCGATGCAATTGTACACATCGATGAAAATACAACGAGCGTGTCAATTGTTGCAGAACAGGAATCAAACGATCAAGTCAATTTCCTACAGCCTTGGTTTTTTTGATCAGTATCATTTCTCCAAGGTCTTTAAACACATCATGGGCGTTTCTCCAAAAGAATTCAGGAGTCATGAGGACAGTAATGAAGGGAATTGAATTGAAAATTCGAAAATTAGAAAATTGAAAGATTTGTTAAATTGGGAATGCGAAGTCAAATAATCATCATAAAACGGCAGTTGAGCATCAATCTTCCAATTTTCCTATCTTGATCCTGATTATCCTGACCATCCTGATACGCATTTTGAGGTATCTTATTCGCTAAACACGTCGAGGATTGAAGAAACTACTGCAATCTTCGGGCAAATCGCTGGCAATGTAAATAGAGTCTATGAAGCCCAACCTGATTATTGTTGCTCTTATCTTTTTGATTTTCGCCGTAATTTCCTTTCTGACTAATATTCTTGGGCCTCTGGTGCCCGATATCATAGACAGTTTTGATTTGAGCATTGGCATTGCGGGCTTTCTGCCATTCTCATTTTTTGTTGCGTATGGCATAATGTCTATTCCCTCAGGTATATTAATTGAACGCTATTCGGAAAAAATGGTGCTCATTGCAGGATTTGTACTGGCTTTTGTTGCAGCACTGGTATTTGCCATATTCCCAACTTTTCAGATAGCGCTCCTGTCACTTTTTTCGATTGGTATCGGTATGGCTATGCTGCAGGTTGTCATAAACCCTTTGCTTCGTCACACCGGAGGCGAAAAACATTTCGCTTTCAATTCCGTCCTCGCTAATTTCTTTTTTGGGGCAGCTTCCTTCTTAAGCCCTTTGCTTTATAGTTATATGGTCGGTAAAATTCATAGCGACGATTCCAGCTCGCTCATTCTGGCCTTTAATCAATTGGTTTCTCCAGATTTGAAATGGGTATCCTTATATTGGGTTTTCGCGGTAACGTGTTTGATAATGATAGTCGTTATCGCTTTTATCAAATTTCCGCGCGTTGAATTGAAAGCAGATGAACGAATAGACACGGGCTCCTCGTTCCGCGAGCTGCTTCGCAATCGAACTGTAATACTTTATTTTTTGGGAATCTTTGCTTATGTCGGCACAGAACAAGGTATTTCCAATTGGATGTCAAAGTTTCTGCAACTCTATCACGGTGTGGATCCCTCTACCGGTGGAGCTACCGCAATTTCGTATTTCTGGGGTCTTATAACCGTCGGTTGTTTCGTAGGTTTGCTCTTGCTGAAACTCTTTGACAGCCGTTCGGTGCTCGTCACATTTGCGTGTGGTGGCATCATTGCTTTGTGTTTCGCTTTGTTCGGCCCTAAGAATATCGCTTTGGTTGCCTTTCCCGCCACCGGTTTTTTCCTTTCCATCATGTGGTCAGTCGTTTTCTCTCTGGGAATGAATTCAGTATCCCGCCATCACGGGACATTTTCGGGAATTTTATGTACGGGAATTGTTGGTGGTGCAGTGGTTCCTCTAATAATTGGAGGGGTGGCTGAACTTGTCGGACTTAGAATGGCGATGATGTTTATGTTCCTTACACTGGGTTATATCCTTTATATAGGGTTGTGGGCGAAGCCTATTATCAACAACGCCACCGTCAGTAACTGGAGTGAGCTATTTAAAATTAAAATGCAGCAGTAGTATAAAGTATTGTCCAATCAACGATGCGAATAGCCTAAAAGATGAACTCATTACCATTTATTGATATTTCTATCATCGCCTTATACCTTTTGGGAATGATTGGTGTCGGCGTTTATTTCTCCCGAAAAAATAACAGCACCGATCAGTTCACAAAGGCGTCGGGCCACATTCCGGGGTGGGCCTTAGGCTTGAGCTTGTATGCTACTTTTCTAAGCAGCAATACTTTCTTAGGTGTACCTGGAAAGGCGTTTGGCAGCAATTGGAATTCCTTTGTCTTCAGCTTATCAATGCCAGTAGCGGCGTGGGTGGCAGCCAAATATTTTGTGCCTTTTTACAGAAAGAGTGGTGAAATCAGCGCGTACACACACCTGGAACACCGGTTTGGACCCTGGGCACGAACGTATGCAATGGTTTGTTTTGTACTTACGCAACTCGCCCGAATGGGGTCGATATTTTTTGGGATAGCCTTAACGTTGGAAGCATTGACGGGTATTGACATGAGGACAATCATGGTCGTCAGTGGAATCTGCATCATTATCTATACGATGCTCGGCGGAATGGAAGCAGTGATCTGGACCGAAGTCGTGCAGGGGGTTATAAAGACTATTGGAGCTCTCGTGGTATTGGGAATTGTGATCCTGGAAATGAACAACGGCTTCAGTGATATTTTGGACATAGGAAGTGCGGACGAAAAATTCAGTCTTGGAAGTTTCAGCCTGACTGACTTTAATACATCTACATTCTGGGTAGTTTTTCTATACGGATTTTTTATCAATCTAAATAACTTCGGGATAGACCAAAACTATGTGCAACGTTATCACACGGCAAAAAACGCCAAGGAGGCGTCGCGCAGTATCTGGTTATGTGTGTATTGGTACCTTCCAGTCTCCATGTTGTTCTTCCTGATTGGAACAGCATTGTACGCTTATTTCCAACAACATCCTGAACTTATCGAGTCGGTCAAACAGCAGGTTGCACTGGAGAAAGGAGTGAGTATACAAGCCTTAACACCGGCAGACTACGGTGATAAAGTGCTTCCCCATTTTATGGTAACAAAGGTTCCGCCTGGACTGCTAGGACTTATTATTGCCGCTATTCTTTCCGCTGCTATGAGTACGATCAGCAGTGGCATGAACAGTAGCGCCACCGTGTTCCTCAAGGACATTTATCAACGCTACATCGATAAGAATATAACACCTAAAAAAGAACTGCGGGTTCTTTATGTGGCTACGGCTACAATGGGTGTGTTAGCAATTATCACCGGCATCGTGATGATCGGAGTGAAAAGTATACTCGATCTTTGGTGGCAACTGGCAGGAATTTTTGCCGGTGGCATGTTGGGCTTGTTTTTGTTGGGAATGATCAGCAGGAGTGCGGGAAATGCAGCGGCCAAGCTTGCCACGCTCATCGGTATCCTCGTCATTATTTGGATGACATTTTCGAGTTTGCTGCCGGAGCAGTATGCGGGTTGGCGCAACCCACTCCATATGAATATGGTAATGGTCGTTGGAACGCTCACCATTTTCCTCACCGGACTGCTGATTTCGAGAATTAAGAAATCTCCGGCTCATTAGAATCGTGTGATCCTATATCAACCAGACTCCGGTAAGAGTTCCGGAGAGATTTTTTTTCCATTCTTAATGAAACCGAGTAATTTTGCCAGACAACATTAATCTTCATGACCGAAAGAGAATTACGCAAATTGGAAGGAACTATCCGCACGAAAATGGAGGATATTAAAAAGCAACGCGTCAGCTTGAAAGACTCTGGCATCGGATCGTTAATGAATTCTCTAAAGCGCGTTGACGAAGCGCTCTACGAAAAGATACTTCCTGAGTATAAAAAGATGGTCGCGGACTATAATATCTTCAAATAATTTAAGCCGAATTATCGCAGACCGTCAGGTCAGAAGTCGCGCTTTAGCAAAGGATCAAGCCCCACTTAAGAACTGCTGAAATATTAACACACAAGTGATTCCCATGCTCCGCTTGACTTGATTTTCAAGTCACTCTCCCGTATAATTGTAAATCTTACACTTAATAACCGATGAGAAGAGAGCGTCGGAAAAAGTAATATCGATCATGATTAAAAAGGGAATTTTAATAGTCATAACGATGGTGACATCATTAGTGCATGTCACCGCGCAGAAAGTTCACAGTGACAATGGCGATGGAACGTATACCAACCCCGTTATAAATGCTGATTTCCCTGATCCAGATGTTGTGCTGGTAAATGATACTTACTACATGGTGACGACAACCATGTTTATTTTTCCGGGTGTTACGATTTTAAAATCATATGACCTTGTTAACTGGGAGTATTGCAGCAATGCTGTTCCACGATTCGATTTTCACCCAAGTTATGACCTTAACGGAGGCCATAGGTACTCTCACGGGCAATGGGCAACGAGTATAAAATATCATAATGGTAAGTTTCATCTACTGTTCATTACACTCGATGAAGGCGGATTTCTGTGTACTTCTTCAAAAGCAGAAGGGCCCTGGGAAATTAAAAAGCTACCAAAAGGATTTTATGATCCTGGTTTATTTTTTGATGACGACGGTAAAATTTATGTGACTCATGGCTATAGCAAAATTTCAATCACAGAAGTTGACAAAACCCTGACTCCGGTTGGAAGAGACTCCCTTGTGTTTACCGGGAGTATTCGCAGAGGACTTGAAGGTATGCACGTCTATAAGATCAATGGGTACTATTATCTGTATGGAACTTACGGTGGCTTGGATGGCATTCAGGTCGCTCTTCGTTCAAGAAATATTTATGGACCCTATGAGGAAAAGGTTGTGATCAGCGACTCGTCAAAAAATGTAAACTTCGGCGTTCATCAAGGTGCCCTCATCAAAACGCAAGCTGGTGAATGGTGGACGATACTATTTTCGGATCGTGGCCCTTTCGGACGCTTTCCCTCTCTTCAGCCTGTTACATGGATTGATGGCTGGCCGATGGTAGGCATTGAAGGAAAGGGTGTGGTCACGCATAAGAAACCAAATGTTGGTAAAACGTATCCTGCCACGACGCTTCCGACGTCTGATGAATTCAATGATAAAAAGCTCGGCATGCAATGGGGGTGGAACCACAATCCTGATTCAACCAGGTGGTCATTGACGGAAAGTCCAGGTAACTTAAGATTGACTACAGGAAAGGTCGTTTCCAGCTTGCGCGAAGCCCGTAATACACTTACCCAGCGGATGTTTACCTACTACTCAGAAAATATGCCTACCGTTGGCGTTGCCAAGATAGATGTTAGCAATATGAAGAATGGTGACATAGCTGGGCTGGCAGTATTTCAGGACCCTTATGCATTCGTCGCAGTCAAGCAACTGCAAAATGCCAGATATATTTGCATGATCGACAATGGGCTGGAGATTACCTCGGCTGCCCTGAAGAGTAACGTTGTTTACCTGCGTGCTTCCGCGCACTATGGTACAGGTAGAGCGATTTTTTCATACAGTACCGATAACAAGATCTTTACAACCATCGGTAGTGAATTCGAAATGAAATTCAATCTTTCTGTTTTTACGGGAAATAAATTCTGTCTGTTCAACTATGCCACAAAATCTGCTGGAGGATATGTTGATTTTGATTGGTTTAGAATGAGTCCCGCCAAATAATTAGACGCGCAACGTTTAAGTCCCCATGATATGGACCGCTTGTACTTTAAAAACGTCCAGATTTTTTTGACCTTGGCTATGCAGGGTATCTATGAAATCAAATGAGTATTTATTACTCTGTAAGGCAAGTACGGCAGCTACCATCGCCGTTGCATAAATAGTGCCGGAAGGGGTAAGGTTATGAACTTTTTCAATAGTGTTGATTAATTCTCCGGATAACTGCTGTTCCGGTAGGTCAGGTATAACATATTGAGGACCGACGTGCAGGCTCATCCGCGTGGTATTTAATTTTTGGATGGTTTTCGCCGCAATCTTTTTTACCATTTCGCAAAACTCCATAGCACTCAGGATGTTTTTGAAACCAGCAATCATATGTCGCGGTTTTTTGTCGAGAACGGTGAGGGGAAGTCCGGCTGACTCGATTTCAGACAACAGCATGGCCGTCCACTTTTCTTCAGCAAAGAAATCGCACGCAACCAGATAAAGGACCGGCCGCGAAGTAATTTCTGCCGCGACGTGTCTCGCTTCTGTCACCACGTCAGGTGAGCTATTCAGGAACGAATCAGGGTTGATATTTGCATGATTCTTCTTAAACGGCCAGAAAGCAAGTGTATCTCGCGTTCCGCCCATCTTTCGCTTTTGATCCCATTCGGATAACACGGTGATAAGCGTCGGCTCACGATGATTTGCACCACTTCGAAGAACCGACAAACCGAATATCACATTGCTCTGAAGGAGAAAAAGATCAGCATGATTCTCATAAGATTCTTCAGTCAGGTAGGTGACTTGATATTTATTGACTAGTCGTGTAAAACGTTCTTCCCAGTCCTTCCCTGCGAAACGTATGCTGGCATCTAAAAAGTCAGACTGATTAAAGGGAAGGAATAAATTCAGCTCGCCACCCACTTCCTCCATTGCCTCTGCAAAGAGTACGTCGCCACCACAAGCCAGCGAGCAATAGCCGATCTTTGCATTCACCGTTTTTATGACCGTCCGGATGGCCTGTTTCACTTCCGATTCAATGTGCGCGGGGAAACGCGGCTGCTGTCTGGCAGGATGATCGATCATATGTCCTACAAAGGCAACTACAACGGGGGGGCTGAATGCCTTCAGTATTTCAGCGGGAACGGCGACATAATGGTTTAAAAGCCACAGTTGATTGTATGCAGAATTAATTTTTCCCCAATCCGCTCCTGCCAGGCTTCTGGCGTGACGGTACGATTCTTCCGCTTTTACCCTTTCCCTTACCAAAAGATACGCTTCCGCTTGTGTAACCGCTTCCCAGAAATCATGCTCTGGGTTTTTTAATACCTGCAATACTTCCATCGCGATTTCCTTCCCTCTGCGTCCTTGTCCAGCAAGTACAGACATAGTGGCGGCATTGATTCCCGTATA
>DASQTN010000572.1:0-6966 GCA_035641895.1 Chryseolinea sp.
GTACCGCCACTTATAAAGGCGAAATGGTGAATCCAGGTGACTTCGGACGCCTGCGGCCTAATGTCGCCTTCGGCGCTGAATATTATATGAATAGCCGCCTTAGTCTCAGGGCAGAGTTAACTTACTTTCAATTAAGAGGTAGCGATAAAGACGCAGATGACGACCGGTGGGAAAGAAATCTTTCCTTTAAATCCGGGAATGTCGAATTAAGCGTTATGGGAGCAATTAACCTCAGCCCCATGGGTATACGCTTCTATCAGCGTTCAGCCCTAAACCTCCATGCATTTGCTGGTATTGGTGTTTTATATTTCAATCCTAAAGCCGAGCTGGATGGAAAGACATATGCCCTGCAGCCTCTACAGACCGAAGGGAAAAAATATAGTCGTATACAACCAGTGATCCCTCTTGGGGTTGGAGCAAGAATTCGGTTAGATCCATTCTTTAATATTTTGGTTGAAGGTGGTTATCGGTTTACGTTTACGGATTACCTGGATGATGTCAGCATTCGCCGGTATCCGGATGGTGCCACGCTAAAGAGCGATCTATCAAGGCGATTATCCGACAGGAGGCCGGAGATCGGAACACAACCGGACAACCCAACCCAGGTAGGTGTTCGTGGAAATCCTAAAGAAAATGATGGCTATGTCATCTTGAATGTGACGCTTCAATACTACTTGCCGAAATTGGTCTTCGCTAATTACAACAAATTATATAATGTGAAGCGTAAAGGGTATTACAGAAAACCCAGAAAGAGCTGATCAATTTTTACCGAAATGGGAAATCATTGAGTGTTTGAGAATTCCCCTCGATGCCCCTACCGTGCGTACCGCTATTACTCCATTAAAATACTTTGGAATTTCTTAGTCTCGCCTAGCGTCGTTGCCATGCCTTTGGAGACGGATAATAATGGCTGAGAATCGATATGAACAGGCAACCTAAGTTTCGCTTCGAACCTTTCGCGGAGCCCCCTGAGCATAGAACTACCACCAGTAATGTGAATACCATTTTCATAAATATCAGCGGCAAGTTCCGGCGGACACGTCTCCAACGTTTGCACTACACGATGTTCTATTGAGGCAACGGATTTTTCCAAAATGAAGGCGACTTCGCTATGGTTAATTTTACGTACTACGGGAATTCCTTCTACCATATCTTTTCCCCGTACAATCAGCGGCTCGGGTGCTTCAGGCAGCTTGTCTAAAACGGCACCAACTTTAATCTTTATTTGCTCAGCAGTCTTTAGACCAATGGCCATATTATAACTCCGGCGAAAATGGTCTTGAATTGCTTCATCGAATGTATCTCCAGCAACCTTGAGGGACTGAAATGCAGCGATTCCGGAAAGAGAGATGACCACGATTTCGGTTATACCGCCTCCAATATCAATAATCATTTTTCCATCAGGTTCACGGATGTTTAGTCCTATGCCCAACGCTGCAGCAACAGGTTCATAAACCATGAATGTTTGTCTTGCACTGAATTGATCAATTACATCGCGAAGCGCCCGTCGTTCTACTTCTGTGGTATTAAAGGGAATTCCTGAAATGATGCAATCATAACCATTCATAAAAGAGCTTGTGCCACATGCCTGGCCTACCATTTCATGAAGCATCACTTTAGCTGAATCATAATCGGCGATAACACCACCCTTTAACGGCTTCACCGGTTTCAACTCCTGATGATTTTTTTCGAACATGTTGTAGGCCTTGTCACCGATAGCCTTTACTTTCTGACTTCCAAGGTCAAAGACGATGTATGATGCTTGTGAAAAAAGTACGCTTTCGCGGCTGCTTAAAACGGTGTTGTTATTACCTAAATCGAGCGCTACACTTTTGTTTTTGAAAAAATTAAAATTCATGCTTAGAGTGTTGAGTGTTGCAAGCCGGTTCTAGGTGTTGAAGTTTAGATCATTAAAAACTCCTCCACCTATTCCCATTCATTTCCTATTTGTAGTCAGGCGTTCATTGCCTCACGGATCATTTCCTGTTTGTGATTTATGTAAAAGTCGTAACTTCCCAAACTATAAGCAATCCTAATTATTTTATGTCTGACAATACCCAAAAATCGCGAAGAAATTTTATTAAAAAGGCTCTAGGTAGCGCTATTATTACCGGTGTACCTTCTGGCATAATTGCACATCCTGAACACTACATCGAAACGCTCGCCGCGCCAAGAAATTTCATGGCGAACGACCAAGTGAATATAGCTGTGGTCGGAATGGGTATAATGGGGTTCAATAACGCGCGATCCTCGATCCAAGTTCCTGGTGTAAAATTGGTTGCCGCTTGTGATCTGTATAGCGGCAGACTGGAGCGATCAAAAGAAGTTTTCGGAAAAGATATTTTTGTAACAAAAGACTATAGAGAATTACTTGAGCGGAAAGATATCGATGCGGTTATCGTCGCTACATCTGACCATTGGCACGATCGTATTTCCATTGACGCTATGAACAAGGGAAAGCATGTCTATTGTGAGAAGCCGATGGTGCATAAATTAGATGAAGGCGCAGCAGTGATAGAAACGCAAAAGAAGACGGGGAAGGTAATGCAAATTGGAAGTCAGGGCGTAAGCTCTATCGTCAATGAGAAGGCCAGGGAAATTTATGAATCAGGGGTAATTGGCGAACTGGTGCTGGTCGAGACCTGGAACGACCGTCAAGGCCCAAGCGGTGCCTGGCAATATTCAATCCCCACCGACGCCAATGCTGGCACTGTAGATTGGGACAAATTCTTGGGTGATGCGCCTAAAGTTGCTTATGATCCGGTGCGTTTTTTCCGGTGGAGAAATTATCAGGATTACGGAACAGGTATCGCAGGCGATCTTTTTGTGCACTTGTTTTCAGGATTGCATACCGTGCTGAGCTCAAAGGGTCCCAACAGAGTTTATGCTACAGGAGGTTTAAGGTATTGGAAAGACGGACGAGATGTTCCTGACATTATCACCGGCCTATATGACTACCCGGCAACTGAGAAGCATCCAGCCTTTACGTTGCAGATGCGCGTTAATTTTGTCGATGGAAGTGGTGGAGGTCAGCGGTTACGCCTTGTGGGAAGCGATGGGGTTATAACCATCAGCTGGAGCGATGTGAAGGTGACTTTGAACAAAACGTCCAAGGTGCCCGGGTATGGTGGCTGGGATTCCTTTGATACATTCACAATTGCACAGCAAAAAGAATACGAGAAATGGTACAAGGCTCATTATCCAACAGTCAAGCAGGAAGACCCGAAACCCGGCCCGGAATTCCGCGCACCTGAGGGTTATAATGCCGACCTGGCCCATCATACGAATTTTTATAAAGGTATTCGCGATAAAGCGCCCATTAAAGAAGATGCATTATTCGGTATGCGTGCTGCAGGCCCTGCGTTAGCGAGCAACAAAAGCTTCTTTGAGAAAAAGATTGTTGATTGGAATCCGGAAACGGCAACTGTCGTAGTTTAAAGTTCGAGGTTTGAAGTTCCAGGTTTGAAGAAGTTCGGGGGCATGTATCCCCGAATGAAGCTGTTAGCTGTTAGCTGTCGGCTTAAGGCATACTGTATTCGATGAAAAGGTAAGAAAACAGTCGCTTGATCTCGTTCAATTAAGATATTCTGACATGCTGAAACTGTCTCGACCGTAGCGCAAAGTTTAATCTTCCAGGTATAATGTTTAATGTTACGATGGACTGTAGATCCATCAGTACAAACTTATGCCCGGACTCCTGGACAATATACGATTTGGCTTAAGCCTTGAAAAGCAGCGTGACTATCGCAATATAGTTGTCGTGCAGGTTGTAATAATCATATTTGGCCTGACGCTGACCGAATTTTTGCAAGGTGGATCCGGGACGGATATTGCTAAAATAATAGTCACCGTTTTCTCGGTTTTTGGCGTAACCTATGCCTTCCTTCTCTGGGACCTGTTGAAGAATTTTACAAAAAGCAAATTGCTGATTCAACTTTATTTTGTTGTGCTAATAGGCATTACGTTGACAGGAGCTTTGATTGAATTTCCATATTACACCGTCCTGGAGGTTGAAAACCGCGAGCTTTATCTTTTGGCGATTCATGGGTTGCTATTTCCGATTGAAGTGACTGTCATTGCCTTCGCAATCCGGGATATTTTCTCTGGAGAGTTCCTCACACCAGATAAGCTATGGGGCGCTGCATGCATTTTTCTGATGACCGGAATTTCTTTTGGAAGCTTATTTGATCTTATCTGCATTATTCGGCCTGGAAGTTTGGGAAAGCAAATTGAGTCTGGCTTACCAAATTATGCTGAATGTGTTACCTATAGTTTGAGTATCTTGGGCGGAACTGACGGTGGCTATCCGAATGTGAGCCGACTTATTCGCAACATCAGCGTTCTCGAAGCGGTGTGGGGTAATTTATTCGTAGTTTTGATTATCGGTAAATTAATGGGATTACCACGGCCTAATAAAACCGAGTAGCTTCAGGCGACAAAGTGAACGAGCCATAGCTTTTAAGACATCCAGGCACAGAATTGTTTGGGCATGATCGTGCGACCTTAATCACAACAAATTTAATAAACCAATAACTTTTATGAACAACAGAAGAATTCTTCCTTTCATTATTGTAGGCGTGATTGCGCTCTTTATTGTCATGGGAATTTCATCCAGCATTTTCTATACGCTTGATGCGACGGAGCGTGCGGTTATCTTTTATAAATTCGGAAGCGGCCTGGATAAAGAAAATATTTTTCAACCAGGCTTTCACTTAAAAGCCCCGTGGAATGACCTTATCGTTTTTGAAGTTTCTGAAATCACCTCCGAAGAAAATATGGACATCAACGATAAAAATGGTTTACCTATTCATGTTGATGTTACCGTACGGTATTCGCCATACAATGACAAGATCGGTCATATCTATGAAAGGTTCAGGACTGATTATGCCAACCGGCTAGTCATACCTGAAGTGAGATCCATGACTCGTCAGGTATTGGCTCGCTATACCGCCGAGGAAATTTATTCAACAAAACGAGCCGAGGTGGAAAACACGGTGAAATCGGAAACGGAAAAAGTGCTTAATGCAAATTTTGTCGATGCGAAAGCAGTACTAATACGTTCGATCAAACTGCCAGACCAGATCCGCATAGCAATTGAAAGCAAGCTACAACAACAACAAGAAGCCCTTGCTTACCAGTACCGGTTGGACAAAGAGAAAAGCGAAGCTGAAAGAAAAAGAATCGCCGCAGAAGGAGAATCTCGGGCAAATAACATCATCAACAACAGCTTGACAAATAACTTGTTGAAAATGAGAGGTATTGAAGCGACCCTGGAACTGTCGAAGTCGCCTAACTCAAAGGTTATAGTCATTGGATCAGGAGCAGACGGAATGCCGCTGATCCTGGGCAACAATTAAAAGTTCTTTTTTTAGTGTAATTTTTCGCTGTCAAAGAACTAGCCTGTATATTTAAAGCCGCTGAAAAACGCTTAAACATGTCAAAAACTGCTAAAACTGCTGAACTGATTATTGATGGAAAGTCATATACGTTACCCCTTATTGAAGGAACGGAAAACGAAGTGGCTATTGATATCAGCGAGCTGTTGGAAAAAACCGGGGCGATTACGCTTGACCTTGGTTATAAGAATACCGGAGCAACCAAAAGTGCGATAACGTTTTTGGATGGTGATAAAGGAATCCTTCGCTACCGTGGATATTCGATTGAAGAGCTTGCTGAAAAATCGAGCTTTCTTGAGGTTGCTCACCTTTTGATTTTTGGTGATCTTCCAAATAAGAAACAGCTTGATCAGTTTAGTCATGATATCAAAACACACACGCTGGTTCATGAAGACATTAAAAAGATCCTGGACGGCTTTCCCTCTACTGCCCACCCTATGGGAGTACTGGCTTCGCTCTTCTGCTCTCAAACAGCCTTTTACCCTGAGTCGCTGGATCCAAATCGTCCGACTGACGGAATATATCTGAGCATTGTACGGTCTATGGCGAAGATGCCAACATTTGCTGCCTGGGCATACAAGAATGCCATGGGACATCCAGTAAATTATCCCGACAACAGACTGGACTACTGTGCGCGGTTTATGAAGATGGTATTTGCACTGCCCGCTGAAGAATATGAGGTTGATCCCGTTATCGTTGATGCACTTGACAAGCTCTTAATTTTGCACGCCGACCATGAGCAGAACTGCTCGACGTCTACAGTGAGAATTGTAGGCTCTTCAAAAGCCAGCATTTATTCTTCCATATCGGCAGGCATAAATGCCCTTTGGGGGCCACTCCATGGTGGGGCTAACCAGGAAGTAATCGTGATGCTGGAGAATATCAAGAGAGACGGAGGCGACACGGAAAAATGGATCAACAAAGCAAAGGATAAAAACAGTGGCTTCCGGTTAATGGGATTCGGCCATCGTGTATATAAGAATTTCGATCCGCGCGCAAAAATAATTAAGAAGGCGGCCGACGATGTACTTCAGAAATTGGGGGTAAATGACCCGGTTTTGGAAATTGCACAAAAGCTAGAAGAGGCAGCTCTAAAAGACCCTTACTTCGTGGAACGGAAACTTTATCCAAATGTGGATTTCTATTCCGGAATCATTTATAGGGCACTAGGCATACCAGTAGAAATGTTTACCGTTATGTTTGCCATGGGACGATTACCAGGATGGATTGCCCAATGGAAAGAAATGCGTGAAAATAAAGAGCCTATCGGTCGGCCGCGTCAGATTTATACAGGGGCAACGGTTAGGCCATACGTGGAGATGTCTAAAAGGGTTTAATCGTTCGAAGTTTGAGGTTCGAGGTTGTCATGATAGCAACGCGTTCCATGGAACTCCGAACTTCAAACCTCGAACTTCAAACTTCGAACCAGATGAATGAAGCATTTGAAAGTGCTGTAGCCCGATCAAAAGAATTTACGAAACGACCTTCAAATGAAGAGTTGTTGCAGCTCTATGCCCTTTATAAGCAAGCAACAGAAGGTGACGTTAGCGGAGAACGACCCGGCGGTTTT
>DASQTN010000573.1:0-6587 GCA_035641895.1 Chryseolinea sp.
ATTTCCTCTTTCCGGAGTTGTGTAAATATTTTTATAAAGTTAGCCGCATCCTCGTCGGAGGTATTTAACCAGTACTGATAAAATTTATATGGTGATGTTTTCTTTGGATCAAGCCAGATATTTCCGGATTCAGTTTTGCCAAACTTTGTTCCATCTGCCTTTGTAATAAGTTTGGTTGTCAGAGCATACGCTTCCCCATCACATTTTCTCCTGATCAATTCAGTACCTGTCACAATATTTCCCCATTGATCAGAGCCGCCCATTTGAAGCTTGCAATTTTTATTAAGGTAAAGCCAGTAGAAGTCGTAACCCTGCACAAGTTGATAAGTAAATTCCGTAAAAGACAATCCGGATTCAAGCCGTTTTTGAACAGAGTCTTTGGCCATCATATAATTTACCGTAATGTGCTTACCAACGTCGCGGATAAACTCAAGAAACGAAAAACCTTTAAACCAATCGTAGTTGTTAACCATTTCAGCAGCATTGCTGCCGCTGAAATCGAGGAACTTTTCCAGTTGGTTATGAACGCGCGCGACGTTGTGCTGCAAAATGTCTTCTGATAGTAAATTCCTTTCTGCGGACTTTCCCGAGGGATCACCTACCATGCCCGTTGCACCGCCGACCAATGCATACGGTTTATGCCCCGCTTTTTGAAAATTTAGCAAAGTCATAATTTGAGCCAAATGCCCGATGTGAAGGGAGTCTGCGGTAGGGTCGAAACCGATGTAGCCAGAAATTTTTTCTTTGATAAGTAGATCTTCGGTGCCGGGCATGACGTCGTGTAACATGCCACGCCACCGAAGTTCTTCCACAAAATTATTGGTCGCCATTTTTCTATTTTGGCACAAATATAAAAAAGCGGCGTTCTGGAACGTGCAAAAAATTTAAGCCGGGGAAAATTTATGCAACGGAGGCCACTTGTTTTAACTTATAACTTGCTTCCATCGAAAATATTTCTTGTAATGCTCCAGTATTTAAGTCGAAGTATAACCCCATTAAAACCGGATCGTTCCCTCTTTCCCAGGCTTTTCTTATCGATTCGATCTGGCTTAGTTTAACAATTTGCGCCCGAATGTTCAACTCGCAAAGACGCTTGGATCGCTGTTCAAAATCCATATTCTCGAATTCTGCGCTTCTGTTTTTATACAGATCCTGGAGTTCATTAAGCCACCTTTTTACAAAGGGCCGATCATTGGTACCCAAAACTACATCCCGGATACCAGAACAATGACTATAGCCACACACTATAATGTAGTCAACCTTAGCAACCTCCACAGCGTCTTGTATCGTGGCCATCAAGCTGATATCATCTTCACGCACTTGTACGCCCATATTACGATATACGAGCACTTCGCCGGGATCTGCATTGATGAGCTCACGCACAGGCGCTATGCTGTCGATAGAACCAATCCATAAGATTTCAGGTTCGTGCATGCCAGAGAGTCGCTCAAAGTATCCCTTATCAAGGTTGAGTTTCTCGAGTGCCCAAGCCTTACTTTCCAAAAACATTTTTTCCTTGGCCGTCATAGTTTAAAAAAGGAGTTATATGCTGAAACTGTTTGCTTGAGCTCTACAGAAATATCCCGATTGGAGGCGGACTCTCTGAAATCGTTAATAGTTTCCAAAATGTCCTGATCAATGAAAGCGGATCTTGCTCCATCAATAATGACATTACTTCCGTCGGGTATATCTTTAAACGTTTGCCGCAACAAAGCTTTGTTCAAGAACGAAACATCTTTCGTTAACCGGATAAGATAGTTTCCGTTCTCATTCACACTGAAAAGTGCGCGATGGAAGTTTGTTTTCAAAACAAAGAATAAACCCACAAGTATTCCAATCGTTATTCCAATAAGAAGGTCTGACAATAAAATTGCCACAATCGTCACGGCAAACGGAATGAACTGATCTTTGCCTTTATGATACATGCTTTTGATCAGCGATGGTTTTGCTAATTTATATCCTACCATTAACAAAATTGCCGCGAGCGAGGCTAACGGAATTTTATTCAAAAGGGTGGGAATAAAGAAAGCAGTCAGCAGCAACAATAATCCATGTGTAATTGCCGAGGTTCTTGTCCTGGCGCCGGCAGCTACGTTCGCTGAGCTACGCACGATCACGGCAGTCACTGGCAGTCCTCCGATGAGGCCCGAGAGCATGTTCGCAATTCCCTGTGCTTTCAGTTCACGACTTAATGGACTTGTTCGCTTAAAAGGATCGAGCTTGTCAACTGCATCTATACTGAGTAGACTTTCTAGACTCGCCACAATAGCGATTGTAAAGGCGATTGTCCAAGTTTCTTTCTTTTGTATTACCGAAAAGTCGGGAAGTTCAAATTGGTTAATAAATGCCGTCAGGTCGCCTGCTACCGGAAGTGAAACTAAGTGTTCCTCATTAATAACCAGTGAATTGAACGAATTCAAAAACAAGAGGTTCAGCAATATTCCCGCAAGCACAACAAACAACGGAGCGGGTAGCAGCGTCGAAAATTTATGATTCTTAATTATTGGTCTCTCCCACATAATGAGAATCAAAATTGACAGGCTAAAAATAATAACCGCACCCAAATTGAGGTAGTTGAATGCATTTACAATTTCTGTAAATGTGTTTTCACCATCGGGTTGAAAGAAACTTTCATCTCCTTCGAAATCCTTATCATATCCTACCGCATGAGGTATCTGTTTCAACACCAGTATAATACCAATCGCTGCAAGCATTCCTTTGATAACGGCGGATGGAAAATAATTCCCAATAGTCCCAGCTTTAACTAATCCCAGCGCAAGCTGAATTAATCCTGCTAGAAATACCGTCGTAAGAAATGCCTCAAAACTACCCATCGTAGTGATGGATGAAAGAACTATCGTGGTAAGCCCTGCTGCTGGCCCACTAACACTGAGCGCTGAGCCACTGAACGATCCTACAACAATGCCGCCCACAACCCCGGCAATAATACCTGCAAAAAGCGGCGCTCCAGAGGCCAGTGCCACTCCTAGACAGAGTGGCAAGGCTACTAGAAAAACTACAAGGCTGGCAGGCAAATCATGATTAAAATTCTTTAGTGGATTAAATTGCTCCTTACTCATCTAGCCTCCTCTGCTTGAACTTTAGATCCATTCACCTGATTATTTTCGATACGGTAAATAGAAGGTAATTTTAATGAGCTATCGAAAGTCACTTCAAGATCTTTAATCAATCCGGTTTTGAGACTATAAACCCAGCCATGCACTTTGGGTTCATTGCGATCTCGCCAGGCATTTTGAATGATAGTCGTTTTAGTCAGGTCGAAAACCTGTTCCATCACATTCAGTTCGACAAAACGATCAAATTTTTGTTCCTCATCTTTAATGGAATCAAGCTCTCTGGCGTGCGTGCGGTATACATCTTTAATAAATCTAAGCCAGTTGTCTACCAAGCCAAATTGTTTATTCTCCATTGCCGCTTTTACGCCGCCACACCCGTAATGCCCACAGACGATCACGTGTTTTACTTTTAGAATATTCACAGCGTAGTCTAAAACACTAAGTAAATTCATGTCGGAATGCACAACCATATTGGCGATGTTCCGGTGGACAAATATGTCGCCGGGTTGGGTGTTTGTAATTTCATTTGCTGGTACGCGACTGTCTGAACATCCGATCCAAAGAAATTGTGGGCTCTGTCCCTGCGAAAGTTTGTCAAAGAATGTGGGATCTGCCTCGAGTTTCTTTTGAACCCATTGTTTATTTCCTTCGAGCAATGAATTATATAGTTTCATTTTTTAGTATTTTATCCTGTAATAAGTTTTGCTTCTTGTTCTGTAATTTGTTCAAAGTCCGATTCAACGTCTTGAACTTTCCAAAAATATTTTGATATGTAGAAAAATATAGTGCCTGTAACAACAGCAATGTTCAGATCGACCACCACGGTCATAACGGTGGTATATAAAATGAACATAAGCTGTATATTCCGGGCAGGTGAATTAAACCATTGACGTTGTAAGTAATACGTCGGGAAATCTTTATCGAAAACATCTAATCCTGCTTTCAAAAGTACGCCGACAAAGACAGCGGCTGGCACCAATGCCAAGTAATCTTTGAAGAGTATAATGCTCAACAAGGCAAATACTCCGATCAATACACCCGCAAGCCTGGTTTGTGCACCCTCTTTTATTAATAGAACGGAACGGATTGTTGCCTGAGCTCCCGGTATTCCCTGGAAAATTCCAGCCATACCGTTGGCAAGCCCTTGGGCAACCAGTTCTTTATTCAGGTTGGATTTCTCCTTTGTCATCCGGTCAATGATCAGCGCGGTGAGCAGCGAATCAAGGTAAGCCAACAGTGTGAGCTGCAACGCAAAGGGTATAGCCATTTTTAAATAGGTCACCTGCAAGATTTCATCTGGAAAATAGTTTGCTAACATTGCACCAAATTCTCCCAATGAACCGATGGTATTTCCCAACTGTATTCGTTCTAGAGGCCATCCCAGTATCAGGCAAATACCTGTCATGATGATGATACTCCACAGCACTCCCGAGATGAGCGAACGGATTTGTTTGTGTATGTTCAACTTTTTTAGTCCCCACACAATTCCATAGATCATCCCGAATGTGATCAGTGCCAGCAGGATATTAACCCCGATACCACCTTCCATGATGGGTTTACCGTTTAAGGCTAGCACTTTTACGATCTGATCTTTCCAGATCAAGACCGCAATGCCATTCATAAATCCGAGTATCACCACGTTCGGGACATACGAAATTAATTTCCCCAGGCGCGCGGCGCCTGCAATTAACAAGCATATTGCGTTTAAAATAAACACCAGCGTGATGAACTGTTCGGCTAGTGTTTTATCAGGAAAACTGTCATACGCAAACGCAACAGTTAACGCTGAAACAGCAGTCATGGGAGCCGTTGGGCCTGAAGCTTGTAGCCTAGTGCCGCCGAATGTGGAAGCTATAATGGGAATAACCGCAGCGCCAATCATACCTGCGAATGCCCCACGTCCAGACATGGCACCAAATGCTGCCCCAAGTGAGATAGCGGCAAAACTTACTGTCAAACCGGCAGTAACATCGCCAAGGAAACGTTTACCGTCCATGGTAATTCATGATTTATGAATGAGAAATAAATGAATGGTAGGACGACGATTAAAAAATTCGTCATCATGAAATATGGACCTACGCTTCGGGGGGCGGACTATATATTTCGTAGCTTCCTAGAAGGGGAATACCTTGATTAAATACGGTTCGTTTGTTATTTAAATCTAAGGTATGGCCTTGAACACTATGGGTAGAATAATTAAAGATCAGATTAATTTCTTTTCCGGTACTGTCTTCATCAGTACCACCAAACACGTCTTTTTCTTCTTCCGCCGCGCTGGTGGAAAGTAATTTGACGATATTAGCAAACATCTTCTTGTCCTGATTTAGCTTCAGGGCTGCGACTTCAGCCAGGAAAAAACTCATGTTAAGAAATATCAGTCCTGTGAACAGGGTCATCAAATTCTTCACACGCATATTTCTAAAAATTCGCATGGGGTAAAAATAGCCTTTTTTTTCTAAATGGTTTACGCACGTCTTATTTCAGCGGCCGTTCTACCGGATGGATAACCGATTATTGCCTTCAGTACATCACTTACGCCCGACAAACCGCAAATAAATTAACCTATCACGACTGGATTAGTTTATTTTTGAACCGATTATTTCTGACATCTTAACAATTAATTATTTATAAATCTTTTATGAAACAGCCTGAATCGCTTCAACTTGTTGCTGAATTCCACAAGACTTTCAAACATCCTATCCTTATGGCACCGGCTATCCCGGCTGAAAACAGATGTAAGCTCCGCGTTGCTTTAATTGCTGAAGAATTGAAAGAGCTGGAGGTTGCCATACTTGAAAAGGATATCGTAGAAGTAGCCGATGCGTTGTGTGACATTCAATATGTTCTTTCCGGCGCTATTCTTGAATTTGGCCTGGGCGAAAAATTTAAGACATTGTTTGAAGAAGTTCAGCGATCAAATATGAGTAAAGCATGTCAGTCTGAAGAGGAGGCAATTGCAACAGTGGAGCATTATAAAAAAAAGGATGGAACTGACTGTTATTATCACAAGGAAGGTGACTTATGGCTTATCTACCGCAAATCGGATAATAAAACTTTGAAGTCCATAAACTATAGCCCGGCGAATCTGGCGAAGGTTTTGGAAGGAAGGTAACGTTTGCTGTTATCTATTGGTCGTTAGGTGCTTTTGGCTTGATAAACCTTACTGTAACGGATAACGACTCATACGTAGAACTCAAATTGAAACACAGTATCCTGGCCGCGTAGCTGTAGTGGATTGATAGCCAGAATTGGGGAATCATTATAAGCTTTAATAAACTCAGTACGACTAATTCGTTGCTTGCTTTGACCCGGTTTAATGCGATGATACTGCATTCTTCCAGAAGAATTTGCAGTAGCGCTATATACATAGCTGAACTGTAAAGTAATCGGGGAGGGTATATACCTCATTTTCACTTATACGTATCGCTGAAGTCTTTAGTAAGTATGGTGTTTTGCTGAGAGTTGTACTGCGCGAGCAATGAATATGCGGAATTAGGTACATACTCAAAT
>DASQTN010000574.1:0-2583 GCA_035641895.1 Chryseolinea sp.
GACAAAAATGAGCTTATTCGAAAAGAATATTTGTGTTATCAGATATATAAAACGGTTTCTCCCTATTATTTCCGAACGCGCCTGGCCAACGTAGAATTACATGAGCTCTCAAAAAAGAAACCACAGAAATATGAATTGCTTGCCTTTTTTGTTGAAGATAATTCATTGGTGGCGAAACGGCACCAAGGCAAGGTTGTAAAAACAAAAAGTACCAATCCGGCCGCCTTCGACGAAAAACAATCTCTACGCAACGACTATTTTCAATTTATGATCGGCAATGCCGACTGGTCGGCAGTGTTTCAGCACAATAGCAATACATTATACGCTGACGGAAAATACATACCGCTATCATACGATTTTGATTTGTCAGGTTTCGTTAACGCAAGCTATGCGCAGGTAAGTCCACCACAACCCGGAACCATTAATCGGCGTGACCGGGTATATCGGGGTTTTTGTAAGTCGAAGCAGGCGTTTGAAGAAATTCGTAAGGAGTTTTTGGAGAAAGAAGCAGCCGTCGCTGCCATTATCGATAATGAGTCGGGAAATTTCACCAAACATGAATTCAATGACATGAAAGCTTATGTTAATGAGTTTTATGAAATTCTTAAGAGTGATGATAAGTTTAGTTCCGCCATTATAGGCCAGTGCAGAACGAAGTAATGCTATTGTCTTCGTTGGAATCGACGGACTATTAATTTTTAGTAACTAGATGCAGGTTACTTGGTTACCTTAATCTGATCAATTATCTCGCCATTCAAATCAATTTGCTGAAGTGTTAATTCCTTGTTTTGCGTTTGGATCAACGTAAAAGAATGTCTGTCCGACACCAGTTCTTTGGTAAAGGGCGCCCAATTTTCCGGTGGCTCATGCGTCCATAATTCTGGTTTCTCGTTAAGCTTTTTGTCGTAAAGAGGGGCACCGCCGGCGCCCGTTACGATGTAGATGATACCCTCGGGTTTCGTTTTATTTATGCCGTCAAATAGAGTATCAAGCTTAAATGTTCCATCTATTTTTCCTTCAGGGGAGATAATATATTGATCTCCCGCTTCATTGGTTTTGGGCGAAAAAAATAAGGGAACACTTCGTTGATAGTTATGGACGTGGCCCGTAACCACCAGGTTCACGCCGAGCTGTTCAAATAACGGTGAGAGTAGACGCATGAGCTGATATTCGTAATGTGCGATACTGGAATTAAATCCTGGATGATGAAATGTGACAATTTTCCACTCGGCATTGCTTTGACCTAAGTCAGTTCTTAGCCATGTTACGAGCTGCGCATCCAAGGGATTGACGTAATCATTGGCGTCCAGACACACCATGTGCACGTTCCCATAGTCAAAGGAAAAATTGGATATCCTTGGAAAGCGGGGCCTTGTATTTTTTTTAAAAGTTTTTACCAACTCACTGCTGCCCCTGATGGTCGCAGTCCTTTCGGTGACCGGCGCATTTAATGGGAGGTCACTGTAATAAAAGTATGCAAAGCTCCCAGGATTTTTATCAAGGGAATCGCTTCTGACATCGTGATTACCCAGTACCATGTAAAAAGGAATTTTGCTCATTAGAGATGCACCTTGATTTGCTTCAGGCGACAAATAATATGGGAAAAGATTTTTTCGATATTCCTCCTCAAGTCCATTTTGATAGACGTTGTCACCGGTTGTGACAATAAATTGGGGTTGCCTTTGAGCGATAAGGGTTGCAATCGTAGCCTGTTGTGCGGTGCCTGCACCAAAGTCTCCCAAAACAACGAAACGTGTGGATGGCTTTTTTGTACGGGTGCGAAATGTGTCCTGTGAGATGATTTTTTCGTTCATCATAACTTTATAATAGTAGACGGTATCAAACTGTAGCCCCTTCAATACGGCTCGATAAAGGCGCGTGGTTTTTCCCTTTAGTTTCAATTCGACATTGGATGCCTTTGCTTTGACGATTTTTTTTGGATCGGTAAAATTTTGCACGCTTGCCTCCACCGTATAGGTTGCTGGGACGCTGTCCGTTTGCCATATCAACACTTTTTCTTCACGCGATAACGTCGAAACATTACCCGGTTGGAGATAGGGTTTCACAAGAAGTTCTTGACCGCGAAGCAGCTGTGTTGCAAACAGCAAAGAACAAATGAGTTGCAAATGAATTTTCATGCTTAATAGTTTACAGCGGAAATATTCGGATAACATAAGTCATTATTTAGTGAAGTACTAACCTGAATTCTCAAGTTAAAAATTTCCGTGATTTCTACGTCGGTCCGGGAATTCGAGTTATTGGTGAAATCTCAGAGAGAGCCCATTCTATGTAAGAAACGATTCTTGCCACGAAGTCTCAAAGACACGAAGGTGCAGAAAGTGATTTTTGGGATTTCTTTGTGAAACTTAGCGACATTGAGTCGTAGTGGCTGGCATTGATTTGAATTTATGCGCTGAGGCCACTGAGAAATTTGCGCTGAGAAAAATGCAGAGAGCCCGTTTCAATTTTACAAGACACGACTCTTGCCACGAAGTCTCGAAGACACGAAGCTGCACAAAGTGATTTTGGGCTTTCTTTGTGAACCTTAGGGACTTTGAGTCTTGGTGGCTGGTATTGATTTAA
>DASQTN010000575.1:0-3239 GCA_035641895.1 Chryseolinea sp.
TTATAACCGGTTCACCTTTTTCAATGGTAAGGTCCAGAACCTGCGCAACATATGAGTTATGACAGAAATAGGCGGAAACGCCGCGGTGGATGTTGGGTTGTACACTATCCCATTCGGACTTTTCGCGCACAAGCTTCAGAACTGCCGCGTAACGAGTAGCTTCATAATCATTTTTCTCACCCACGGGATGTTTAATCGCACGATCCAAAAGTTCAAGTCGGAAATCGATAGGATCTTTGCCTGCAGCCTCGGCGACTTCATCCAGGAAAGATTGTTCCGCTGCCGCAATGAAATTCGAGCGTGGGGCACGGAACGATCCGGTTGTGATATTTGAGTTTATAGTGAATTCCTCAGCGAGATAATTTTCGATTGCGCCCGCAGGAAAGCGGTTCTCCTCTAAGGGACTTTCTGGAATTCCACCAGCCTTGACATGGAATGCGACAACGTTGTTGTTTTCATCCAAAGCTGCGCGATAGGTTGCGCTGTAGGCCGGCCTGTATATACCTGAAGTCATGTCGTCCTCACGCGAATAAATAAGCTTAACTGGCGCATTTACCTTTTGTGATATGAGCGCCGCCTCAACCAGCCAGTGAGCATAAGATCTCCGCCCGAAACCACCACCCAAGCGTGTCATCTGAATATTGATCTTGTCAACCGGCATGCCTAGGCGCGATGACAATGTTTTTTCCGTAATCTCCGGTTTCTGTAGCGGTCCGGCGAGCTCTGCCTTGTCTGCCGTCACGTGAGCAAAGAAGTTCATTGGTTCCATGCAGTTATGCGCAAGAAAGGGAGCGGTGTATGTACGTTCGATGATCCGCGATGAATTTTTAAAGACTTCCTCGGGATTTCCATCCTTGCGCGCAACGTTTGCGGGCTTGGCCAACATCGCTGCCATATTATCGGAATGACTTTTTGTACTCTCGAGCCCGGCCGGAATTGTTATAGTTTCTGAACGATCAAACGCATTCCGTTTTATCGTCTGATCGGAAATGGGTTCCCATTCAATCTTTATTGCCTTTTTAGCATTCATTACTTCCCATGTTGTATTGCCGACGATGGCCACGACTTCAGGGAATGAGCAAGTATCGAAGAATTGACGTTCATAATCGTCGTTAAAAATTTTAATTGGAAACACATCTTTAATTCCCGGCATCGCCTTGGCGGAAGAACCGTTTACAGACCTTAGTTTCATTCCAAATGCAGGAGGATGAACGATCATGGCGATGAGCATGCCCTCACGTTTAATATCTATTCCGAACAAAGGTTGCCCGGTTACGATTTTTATCCCGTCGACATTCTTACGTGATGTTCCGATGATTTTAAAATCGTTTTTATCCTTCAGCTTCACATCCTTTGGTACGGCGATCTTGGCAGCCGCCGACGCCATTGCCCCATACGTTGCCGACTTACCGCTTTTCTTGTGATGAAGGATACCGGCTTCCGTCGTAACTTCCTCCACCGACACAGTCCAGGCGTCTGCAGCTGCTTGACGAAGCATTAACCTTGCCGTTGCTCCGGCCATTCGGAGATTTTTCCAGCCCTGGCGAATTGCCTGGCTTCCCCCGATAGTTTGACGTGTAAACAATTCTGTATTTAGGGATGCTTGTTCAACCCTAACATTTTTCCATTCGACATCGAGTTCTTCAGCGACGATCATCGGCATCGATGTTTTCACATTCTGTCCACCTTCAGGATTTGGTGACATGATCGTGACAATGCCGTCGGCAGCGATTTTTAAATAGCCATTTAGTTCTGACCACTCATCCGCTAATGCGAACGGTTCTTTAGATTTTGATGCGAAAGAAGATATCCAGCCAAAACTAATCATCAATCCGCCACCGGCGAGAGCTGATGTTTTCAAAAAGGAACGTCTGCTGATGGAAGCTCTTGAATCAGTCATAATTTATTTGTTGATGCAGTTCTTAATAGCTTGTTTTATTCTCAGGTAAGTTCCACAACGGCACAGGTTGCCGTTCATCGCCGTTTCAATTTCAACGTCTGTAGGAGCGGTGTTCTTCTTTAGTAACGCGGCTGCACTCATAATTTGTCCGGCCTGGCAATATCCGCATTGTGGAACATCGTGCTCCAACCACGCTCTTTGCAATGGATGCTCACCCGATTGGGATAATCCTTCAATGGTTGTAACGGATTTATCGCCGATAGCCGACACAGGTATTTGGCAAGATCGAACTGCCGTATCGCCAAGGTGAATTGTGCATGCACCACACTGTGCCACACCACATCCATATTTAGTTCCAACGAGATTTAAATGATCGCGGAGGACCCAGAGGATGGGGGTTTTAGGATCAATGTCTATAGATTGTTTTTTTCCATTGACGGTAAGAGTAATAACTGCCATACGTCTAAGTTTGATAAACCGCGCTCTTTAAAATTAACCAAAAAACTTATTAAGAGTTCATTTTAGGTTATGTTGCAAAAGCTAAGAACGAAATGGCGCAGTCTCATTGCTGTCTTTCGAATTGCTCCTGCAGGGAGATTTCCCGCTCCAGGTCCTGAATTAGTTTTTCGTCGAGGGGTGTTAGCTTAAGGACATTATAGGTTTTCCAAAATTCCGGATGATAGTCACCGGGTTTTATCATCATTCCGTATTTCAATTTTTTTGCCGCTGGATTTTCCTTCTCAGGAATAATATCGGTAACAATAAACTCAAGCGTTTCTACCGAGGTGATTTTAAGCGCGCCAGCGTGATCGTAGATCTCGTTCATTTCGGATTCGTGCATACGTTTGGGATACAGTTTGTTGTTGTACCAATCAAACTCCACGGTAAATCGGAACCAAATCCGACGCAGCTTTTCAGATTTGTTGATGTTGTGTTCATCATAAAATGGTTTGGCATTGTCCCGGCTTTTTCGCTCCATCGAAATTTTCAAAAAACCAAAATTCTCCATGTCGATGAACAACATTCCAGCATCGGTACCGCGCTTCATTGACACACCATATACCAATCGGTCATTGTAAACGGTAATTGTATCCAACGAAAAAATATTGGAGGAGTCCAGCATGCCCCTGTTGTATCGCACATCGTTGTTTTCAAGCAGGTCGGTTAACGGTATTCCAATATTGTTACGCTTTCCTTTGGTCCCATAGCGCAAGCTCTTTCGCATTTCTTTGACGTCCACAGCTTCCTGCAGACCCTTCTTCCGCTCACCATCAAAATTTTTGTCATAGATGTCAACTGCAGCTTCCGTGAGTAAGACGTAACGTCCGTTTTCTTCTTC
>DASQTN010000576.1:0-4700 GCA_035641895.1 Chryseolinea sp.
ATTTTCAAGCTTGTGGAACTGGGGCCACCCGTTACCGATTATCAATCATTACTTACCACTCACCCGCACTAACCCTTATCCCCGCCATCTAAAAAGCGCTTCACCTTTCCATGAAACTCAAAGCGGTAAACATAATTTACCCTGAAATTTCCCGTATCAAGAATTGTCCGGCGATCAAAACTTCCAGTAGCTAATCGTACGCTATTGGTGACATAAATAACACTGAGCGCCCATTTACTAGAGTTATAGCCTCCGAAAAAACGAAAAAAGCTGTTGGGACTCACACCGAAAGACTTTACTGTTCCAGTTTGATCGAAAACGGTATTCTGTCCAAAGTCTAAGCTTACGGAAGCCGATGCCGTGAGAAAGAAATGTTTTTTTATCACAAGGGTATAGGCATATCCCGCATTTGGTCCAAATTCAAAAAAACGTAATTCTGTAATTTCACGACTAGCCTGTTCGTTGTTCACAAACTTCGGAATAATGCTGCTATCTGCCTCGACTTTTCCGCCGTAGGTCTCCAAGCCAAAAATAAATGTGCCGGCAGACTTCTTTTGCCATTCGCTTTGGAGGAACGATGCACGGTACGAAAATTTTTTGTGATTTAACATGTACTGAACGGAAGCACCAATTTGATTAACAGAAAGGTCGGGCCGCACATAATACTCCGTATCGGGACTATTTGTACTATTCTGTGTTAAAAAAAATCCCCGGTAAAACTGGCCGAACACGTCAATAACAAACCTTCTGGTGTAGGTGTGAAATTGCAGATCCAGGTACTTTGTTTTGCCCTCTCCCCGTTCAGGATTCAAAAAACCAAAACCATAAGCCAGGTTTAAGGTAAACGACCTGTACGTGGCACCCACCCCCATGTTCAATGTCGTGTTAGGTCTGTAGGTCAGGTTAAAATTTTTTTCGATATCCCTAAATTTTAACGAAGTATATTTTTTTGAAAAGTAAAACCTCGTCGTTAACAGTTTCTCATAAGAAACGTAATAGGTAGAGTCTTGAAAAGTAGAATCCTGCTGCGCATGGAGGGGTTCCGTTCCCGCACTGAATGCGACAAATAAAACTAGACGTAATGCATACTTCATACGCTTAGGCGCCAGTTTAAAAAATGCACCCATCTACACCCCCAAATAATAACCCGGCGCATTAGTTAATGTTATAAAATTGTTTAATACTCCAAAGCTAACAAAAAAAGCCCCCAAGTGGTCTTATCCATATTTGCACCACTAACCAATCATAGTTAGTTTTCATATACGGGAGGGAAATCCACTGTATTGTTGAAAGGAATAGAATTGTTAGCATGATGCTGTTGTTACTTACCAAAATGTAATACCAAAGAACGAATGAAAGTTGACATCTGGATGGATCTGACCTGCCCTTTCTGTTATATGGGAAAGAAAAAATTTATGGCAGCGTTGCAACAGTTTCCCGGCAAGGAAAATGTAATGGTACGCTTCAGGAGTTTTGAACTTGATCCTAACGCGGCAAAGACCTATCCTGGTACATTATATGATTGGCTATCCAACCGATACGGAAAATCACGAGAAGAAATTATCGAGATGAATAGACCTGTTATTCAACAAGCCGAATCCCTTGGGCTAAAATTAAATCTGGACCAGGTGAAGCCCACTAATTCATTTGATGCGCATCGCCTCCTCCAATTAGCAGCTACCGAGAATAAAGAGATAATATTATCTGATGAACTATTTAAGGCGCATTTTACAGATGGGAAAAACATTTCTGATTTTGACGTCTTAACGGAAGCCGGACTAACCTGCGATATTTCCGAAAGTGAAATTAAAGCAGTACTGTTTTCCGACAAGTTTGCCGATCGTGTAAGGGAGGACGAAGCGCTGGCTCAGCAACTTTCGATTCGCGGTGTACCGTTCTTTTTATTTAATGACACACAGTATGTCTCCGGATCCCAACCACAAAATGTGTTTTTGAATGCCTTAGAGAAATTATCGGAAACCGAAAACTGAATCGTTTTTTCCTGTACTTTATTACCTTTGGACCTAACATTGGACGGCCTGTTGGTGTTTAAAATAAAATCACGCTTCGAGCCTCGCTGATATACCACGTAAACGATACAACATGGAGATAACAAAAAACAAAGTAGCAGGAATTCACTACACATTGCGTGATAATTCCGGAACCATCATCGATACCAGTGATGGCCGAGATCCTTTATATTATTTACATGGTGCTGGGAATCTTATCCTCGGCATGGAGGAGGGTCTGGAGGGTAAGAGTACAGGCGATAAGTTTCAGTTGACAATCTCTCCTGAGAAGGGATATGGTGTAAAAGATCCGTCAATGACCCAAAAAGTTCCACGCTCAGCGTTCGGAAGTCAAGAAGTAAAAAAGGGAATGAAATTTTCCACTGATCATGGCGCTGTGGTAACTGTGACTGATGTCGGGCTTGATTCCGTAACCGTAGATGCTAATCACCCGCTCGCTGGTGTTGAATTAAATTTCGCAGTGGAAGTAATGGAAGTGCGGAACGCAACACAGGAAGAACTTGACCACGGGCACGTGCATGGACCGGGGGGACACAATCATTAAGCGTAAAGGATAAAGCTGAAAGCATAAGGCAAAAAGCGGAAAGGAAAAAGCAAAAAGTATAAAGCCTGGCTTTCGGAAAAACTTTCTGCTTTCAACTTTTTGCTTTAAGCTTATTTTTTAGAAATCCGGGCACGGTATCACCAACTTATCTTTCGGTGGTTTTCGCGGATTGCGCATAGGCCAGGTGTAGACCAAGCTAAATTCATGCGCACCACCACTTCCTGTTCCCAATTTCGAAATAGTATAATCGAAGCTATAGCCAATATTAATGGCATCTTTCGAGCCCAGTTTGGTGAAACCGAGAAGCAAGACAATGGATTCATTGTTCACAAAATCGCCGAGGTTCTTAAACGGAACTCCGCGATACCACAAACCAAGTACTAAGGGTTCAGCCGTGAAATAAAGTCCCAGATCCATCTGATCAAATTCTCCCTGGTGCCGGTATTGAAATGCCGGGGCGATACTCCGTTCGCCTTTTCGAGCATATTGTCCACTGCCCACATGTCCGGGGGTCAGGTAAAATTTAAATCCACCGTGCACTGAAAATTTTACGGGTAGCGGACTATTTTCATCGATGATACTTTGATTGGGTTGCGTAAGGTGCCATGCCGAAACGCCTAGCCAGGCCGTGCGGGTGAAGAATACGCCCCCAAAGGAAATGTCAACAAATGTTTTGCTGAAATTTGTCCGGAAAGTTTCAGCTGTTGGCTGATCGAGAAAATTCCCAGTTGCGGGATCGAATTGGTCACCGAAGGTCAACTTATCAAAATTGATATCGCGGTTGAAGAGGGCGATCTGTACTCCCGGCCGAAATCCTAAATTTTCGTTAATCTGTAATTCATACGCATATTGAAGTCCGACACTTAAGGAACGCAGCCCTGCAAGTCCTTCGGTATCATTGTTTATAATAATGCCCACGGCACTATTGTAATCCTCAATAAAATAATCAAAATAAGCCGACATCGTCGTAAAGTTCGCGTCGATTGCCGGCCATTGATTTCTATAATTTATACCTGCACGCGCTTGACCTGTTGACCCTGCCATCGCAGGATTCAGATACAACGGAGCGGCATAAAATTGCGAAAATTGAGGGTCTTGTGCAGTTACCGAACTATCCAGCGCCAGCATCAACACACAAAAGAGCAGGAGTATCCTGTACATTAACATTCCCGTAAATTATATTAGCAAATAAAGCAAATATAGTGTAATCCGTTAATCGTTGATCGTCGCCAGTTATCCGTTTAGCGTTAATAGTTGAAGCATCGTCTAATTTGGATGCATCTTTTGCATACAAAAAAAGCTATTCAATGTTCACGATTTACGGATAGTGTATAAGGGGTCAATGATACTTTTGCAAAACTCTCTTGGGCCAAAGCCTTCACTATAATAACTTCAATTGTCATTGGCTTAAGCCTGTGGCAATTGATCGGTACCTTCAAGGGACTTTAGTCCCATTCTGCAAAAGTGTCGTACACCCCGATAACGGATCATGCGATACATAACGGAAATTTTAGGCAAATTGTATACTTTAGATGAACTTGAGCGTTTTAGATTTGTCCCTAATAATCTTTGAGAGTATGTTGACCCGTGTTTCGAGTTTGAAAATGCTGAAAGCTAAATTATTATGGTCTTTTCTTCTTTTTCTGCTCACCCTGCCTTCTGTTTCAAATGCACAAAGTTACACCGGATATAACTGGTACTTTGGAAACGGCCAATATGGAATTCGCTTTAGCCGTTCCGATGGTTCGGCTACCCTTGTCACCAATCATGCTACATTAGGAACAGGTGGTGGTGCAGTAGCAAGCGATGCAGCGAATGGAGACTTACTATTCTATACGGATGGCGTCAATATTTACGATCGCACAAACACGCTGATGCCCAATGGTTCCGGACTTTTAGGAAATTCCAGTGGCAATCAAGCTGTTGCCATCGCTAAAGTACCTGGAGAGGACAATCAATATTATGTGTTTACAAACTCGGCCAATGGCGCGGCGCCAGGTTCAATTTCGTTTCGAATTGTAGATATGTCACTCGGGGGTAACGGTGTCTTTCCGGCGCCTCCTGCGGGCGAAGGGACCACAGCAAGCAATACCGCTGTTACAGGACTTGCTTCTTCGTCGGAAGCC
>DASQTN010000577.1:0-5096 GCA_035641895.1 Chryseolinea sp.
GACAGGCTTTTCCCACGAACGAAAACTTCAAAGGGATATCAGTCCCCGTCTATATCGTCGTCGCTGCGAACGACATGATAGCGCCTATAAAAACCAATGCAGCGCATTATGCAAAATTGATCCGTACCTCACAGTATAAAACCTTGGGTGGCGAAGCTGGGCATTATGTTTTTCTCAATGAAGCAAAAGAGGGTTTAAAACAGGAAGCGCCGATGTTCTTCAACGATCCGCCTGGAGTAAACAGGCACGATATTCACGAGCAGGCGCTCCAACTTGCTGCCGATCATTTTCGAAAAACGCTCCAATAAAAATTTTCTTGCCGGATCAAATCGCTATCACTGCAGTTTTTCCTTCACGACTCCGCACGTTAACATGGCGTCTCCAAAATATGGGTTGCGAATAACGGTCTGGTCGCTCAGCCAGTATGCACCCTCATTGTCAAATGCCATGGGACAGTATTCGTAAAAAGCTTCAGTTCCACCTAGACCGAACGCTTTGATGCTTTTGTAAAGGTTTTCGGACAGTGTACTAAAAGATTTGCGTTGCGATTCGATGTCCGCACTATTTTCAATTTCCTTCAAAGAGGTTTGAATGGGTGTCAGGTAGCTCATCCAATCATTGTGCGCTGCACCGGTCAACAATTTCATATCGACTGCGGCAACGGCCTGGCTGGTACTTGATGCTTCAGATTTGACTTTTTGCAGATCAGAAGCCACGAATGCTTCTTTCAACGAAATATAGGACTTAAATACGTTGTTAAGCTGCTGCCGGAAATCCGCACTGACATCGAATTGGGGTGCCGTTGCTTCAACAGTCTTATCGTCTGCTGATTCGGTCTGTGCGTGTTCGTGCTCGGCCTTCTTACCGCCCGAACAACCCGGTAGTACCGTGATGACAACTACAGAAAATAAAAGTGAAAATAAAATAACGCTAGCTTTCATGTTAATTAAGTGTTTACAATTAAATAAAATCTCATTTACAAAAAAATGCCACAAAGCCCAAAGTCACAAAGTCCTCAACGAAGAGCATTCAGCAAACAGCGCACAGTTGACAGCTACGATCACCGATTACCGATTACCTCTCTCTAATGCACATGCCCTGCCATGGGATCTCCACCTTGTTTTAAGACAAGCTCAGAATATAAAAGGTATGCGCCTGTTATAGCAACCGTGTCACCTTCATTTACTCCTTCCGTAATTTCGATCTGATCAAGGCCTTCGACTCCAGTTTTGACCATTCGAGGTCGAAATATAGCATCTCCCGTCTTAACATAAACGTGTGCCCCGCTCCCATCGCGTATTACTGCATCCGTTGGAACAAAAATACTCTCCGTCGGCGAATGCGTGAACACCACCTGTGCCTGTTGCCCTGGCTTGAACAGCAATTTACGGTTTTCAATTTTTGCGCGCATAATTAGAATCTGACTGTTGACCCGGTATTCAGGACTAATGAAATCAACAGTCGTTTCAATAGGCGAAGATTCAAATCCACTTACCCGCACAACAATTTTATCACCGCGTCTAATCGATGACGATTCACCAGGATATAATTCAGCTTCTATCCAAAGCGACGCCACGTCTTCAATATCATAAAGTGACGCACCCTCGTCAACATATTGACCTTCATCCACTTTTATTTGTCCAACGATACCACTGGCTGGCGACAGGAAGGTAATTCGAGCGGTGACCGAATTTTTCGAAAGCTGTCCTATTTGAGACTTGCTAAGACCGTAAAGCAAAAGTTTTTTTTCCGAAGCCTCGAAAAAAGACTTGTAACGGGTTTCCGAATTTCCCAGCATTTCAAATTGTTCCTTTGCCAGCAAATACTCTTCCTGAAGAGTAAGCAGCGTTTCGCTATATAGCACGTACAGTGGGTCGCCCTTCCTAACCGAAACGCCTGTCTCTTTAATGAACAATTTTTCAATCCTTCCTTTAGCACGACTATTTACTGAGGTACTTTTTTGCTGATCAACGACAACGGTTCCATTAATCACACTAGCCGGACCGACATTCTTTTTTGATGCCGTTTCAGTAGTAATATTTCCTAACCGAATTTGGCTTTCACTAAGCATTATGGCGTTTTCAGGCTCACTTACTTTTGGCGCCGGCTGATCGTGTCCTTCCCGTTTGGTACCGCAGGATGTCAGCACGATTATAACGAAATAAATGAATGTCGCTCTCATATCAGTTTGCGGTTTTGATAAAACTTTCGCTGTCGACCAGGTATTGGGCATTGGATGCAATTTCATCGGCGGTGGCTAATCCACTTTTTACTTCTATAAATTCGCCTGTCGAGATTCCAGTAACAATTTTTTTTGGCTTAAACGTTTCGCGATCTTTTACAAATACCACTTTATTGTTACCAAGATCAATTACGGACTGTTTGGGGAGCCAAAGTGACTCCGTTGATTTCAACTTGAGATTCGCTTCAACTAGTTGCCCAATAGGCAACCCCTCAATCTTTTTTGCATAGAGGCGAAGTTTTAAAAAGCTTTGTTCTTTATCGAAAAAAGGCTGAACGAAATCGACGGAAACCATTTCTTTCGTTCCATTTCCAAAGTCAATTTCAACTTCGTCGCCTACCGTTACGGTGCCTATTTGTCGTTGATCAACATTGAGTTCAATACGTATCGCCCGAGTGTTTACAATTTTCACCAGCGTTTGTCCCTCCGAAATATAGCTCCCTTCGCGCAGAGGCAACTTACCCAACGGGCTTCCATCAAGCGAAGCGCTCTCCGACGTCATGTCGGTCTTGCCCGAGTTAGCGACGATGGCCGCGGTTGGACCACCTCCTACTACATATCCATCATAAGGACTATAAATCGAAAAAGTATCGCCGACACGTTGGCGCTTAATCAGATCTTCAACTTGTGTCGTCGAGAGCCCGAGGCGTATAAGTTTACTTTTTGCAGCTTCGACCAGCATGTGATTTTGCGAATCATTTTTCAAGACATACAGCAATTCGCGCTGTGCCGTACTTAACTCAGGACTATATATTTCCGCAATTTTTTGACCTTTTATCACAGGCTGAAATTCATACTTCAAATACGACTTTTCTAGTCGTCCACCGACACGGGCAGAAACGGTGTAAACGTTTCGGGCATCATATGTTATTATGCCAAGCGCTTTCACAGATAAAGGAATTGACATGAAACTAGGCTTAGTGGTTTTGATGGATGAAACAACGGATTGATCGGGCGCCTTTAATGCATTCACCAGACCTTCCGAAATTTTCAGCTCTTCGCCAGGTCTGGCTTTACGTACCAAATCCATCCCACATACAGGACATGATCCCGGCTTATCTGAAACAACGGTAGGATGCATCGGGCAGGTGAAATTATCATGCTCGGCGTGATCGTTGCTCTTGCTACATGCAGCAATAAGAAACAACACAAGTACAATCAGCATGTGATTTTTATCTTTCCAGCTCCTTTTCATAATTCACGATCATGTTGTAGTAATTCTCCAACTTTTCCAGATATTCCAATTGTGCCATATTCATCGCTTCCCAAGCATCGATCACCATAGGAAGCTGTTCGCGGTTCTCCTCATACGCAAGCATTACCATCTCATAATTCTTTCTCAGGGCAGGAATGATTTTGCCGTTGTAATTTTGAAGTTGTTGTTGCATCCTGACCAGTTGATTCGCCATTCCCGCAAGCATCCCCCTGGCCTCGATCAGTAAGGACTCGCGGTTTTTTTTCATAGCCTCAATATCGTATTGCATTCCCTTCACTTCTGCCTTATACATTTTCGAAGACCATGGCGCAATGGGGATCGAAACCATTGCCATTAATGAAAATTGTTGTGGCATACCTTCGCCGCGAGGATCCATGTGATCAAACCTTATTCTAAAATCGGGTTTCGCCTGAACGCGTTGTAGCTGCTGATTCAGGTACATTGCCTCGATACTTTCATTGATTTGTTTTACATCGCTCCGTTGCATGCTGAGCAGACTGGTGTCATATACAAGTTGCAACGGTTCAAATTTCACCGTCATAGTCGTATCGATCATAATAGAATCGTTAACGTCCACATTCATCAGCGTTTTTAACCGAAAGCTGAACTCTTCAATATCCGCATCAGTCATCAGCATCATATTCTGTACTTCATGCAAACGACCTTCAGCCTTGTACACATTTCCTAGACTCCCCTGGTTATAAGGATATCTTATGCGGGCGAGCTTCAGCATCAACTCAATTATTCGCTCATTTTCCCGAAGTGCATTTTGCTTTTGTTCAGCCACCAGCCACTTATAGTACATTGCCTTTGCTTCGGAGCGTAGCAGGTTATATTGAATTGCCCGTCCCTGCTGCTGAACGTCTGCTTTAGAAGCGAAATAATTCCGCTTAGCATTTAATTTCGCAGGGTTAGGAATATCTTGTTCAATAGTGGCCATGAACATTCCTTTCTCTGCCTCACTCATAATTGTTTGACCGGGATACGGATACCAGTAAGGTCCAACGCCTACCATAGGCGCCATCCAACTTTTTGACCCTTTCGCATAGGCATTGAGCGCAGCGACTTTGCTATCGAATTCCTGTAACATCGGATTCTTTCTATCGATAATCGCCAAAACGCTGTCCAATGTGATCACCTGGGCATTGGCATGAACTGCAAAGAGAACAAACGCTATCGTTATCAGCTGACTGCTGACAGCTTTTTGCTTTATGCTTTCTGCTTTCTGCTTAATCCTTATTTCCATAATCAATTTTTCCAAAAGTTCTTAATTCGTATTCCTTTACCATCAAGAAAATGAGCGGTGTTACGAGCAGGATGTGTGTTGATGAAGTGAGAACACCGCCAATCATCGGCAGCACTATAGGTTTCATCACATCACTTCCCACACCAGTAGACCACAAGACAGGTATAAGTCCAAATAGCGAAACGCATACCGTCATCAGCTTGGGACGCAGCCGTTTCGCTGCTCCCGCGATCACAGACTCCTTTAACTCTTCTTTAGAAATCGTATCCGAGGAATTGCCGCGAAGTTTTACCAACTGAGCCATTGCGTCATTGAGGTAAATGACCATAACGACACCCGTCTCTACCGCGATACCAAAAAGTGCAATGAAACCTACCGCTACGGCTACTGAT
>DASQTN010000578.1:0-2526 GCA_035641895.1 Chryseolinea sp.
TCTCCACTTCAGTTCTTTGGTATAATAAACCCCAATATCCGCCGCAACACTTCGGCCAGGCTTTCCGTCGACATTAGAATTCGTACCGGTCAGATTCGAATAAATGTACTTTCCCGTTAATCCGATACCTAAGTGTTCAGAAAGCATACGAGAATAGCTTCCTTCAAATGAATAATCACGCGGGCTGTATTGTCCGGTTACAGCTGCGACATTATTGGTGAAAGTTATTTCACCCATATCAAAATATTTTAGCGCCAAATTCACAGCTTGTTCGCGGTTAATTTTGTAGAAACCTGTGAGGTAGCTGATAGACATATCGTTAACGATCTTTCCCAACCAAGGCGTGTACGATGCCGAGGCGCCATACTTGCTTTGGATGAAGGCCAGCTTTCCTGGATTCCAATAAGCTGCATTAGCGTCTGGGGAAGTAGCCGCTCCTGCATCACCCAACGCCGCGTGTCTGGCATCAGGAGAAATAACAAGAAAAGGAACTGCTGTAGTTATGGCCTGCTGCTGACCAAGTGTGTTAATATTCTGCGAGAATGAATGTTGACTGATTATCGTCCCAGATATCAATAACAGAATTACACGGTAATACATCAAAATTTTTTTCAAAGGCTCAAAGATAGTTAATTCACAACAATAAGTTTTGTAACCCGCTCATATTTAGAGCCATTCGTTAATGAACGAACGGCCAAACGGGCCAAGTATAATCCGCCGGGAAGTTTTTTTCCAAAATCATACAAATCGTTTATTACCCCTAAATCAACGCGATACGAACTTTGCGGTATTTCATAGTCGTATGTTTTTAATTGCGCTCCATTAGCACCATAGATAACCAAGTGTGCCTGAAGGTCATCGCCCGAACGGTTATGCGTGAAAAATATTGAAGTTTCTGATTGAAAGGGATTTGGAAAGTTTAAAAAGGTCTCAATCACCAGATTTTCACCGTCTGTAACAACAAATTCCAAGGTGGATTGGCCAGGATTGTTATGTGTATCCCAAGCCTTCACTGTTATTGAGTGTCGGCCCGGCGATAACCCGCTAATTGGAAAATGTACAGACCCGCGCTTAAAATCATCCGTGTAAGCTTCATAGTAATCATTTAAAATATACGCCTCCTGGTCATTATCCAGATAGGCGACTAACGCATTTCCGACCCCATACCCGGAAATGTTAATGCCACTATCATCTTGCAATTTTACAATAAGTGTTGAATTAGTATTTACAACACCACCAGATACAAAGGTGGTGTCTCCCATAAATAATTCCAGAGTCGGCGATGTATTATCAGGTTCGATGGACGGCTCTGTTCCGCCTACCTTAAAAGAAAGAGTCGCACCACTGGCATCGCGCTGCGTCTTTGGATCAGACGCGTATAAACTCAGCTTTCCCTGGCCTATTTCGTAGGCAACATTTTTGGTGAGAATAAATTCGAAATTGAAGAGCCCATTCCGTACCGTTGCACTACCCCTATACAAAGCGTTGTACCATTCATTGTATTGAAAAGCAGGATCATTTTTACCGACTGTTACAAACTTAACTTCCTTGTCAAACAGGGTAAACTCAAGTGTACCATTGAAGTCGTTGATCAAAGTACCGGATTCATCTTGAATTTCACCCGCTAGTCTTACGGTGGACAACGCTTTCAAGGTATCTGAACCAGTGCTCGTTTTAATGCTGGTAACTACCACGGATTCAGAGGGCATTGCCAAAGTCATTGATGGATCTGCCAACAGCGAAAAATTGCGATTTGCTACACCGCTTGTACTGTTATTTTTCGTGTTCCGGAATATTTCTCCAAGCGTTACATAACGCGAATCCTGTTTCTGAAACAGCGCTTTATAAAACTCTTGATTTAACACGAAATTAGTTCCTGCATTAACGGGACGTGCCGTAGTGACGAGACCAATAGCGCCGCCGTTAGGTTTGAGGACACTGAGTTCAGCACTGGAAACTACAATCGGATCATCCTGCCTGCCAAATTCACAAGTTGCAGTAACTAGGAAAGGATAAAGCTCATTTTCAAGTTCATCAATTTGCTCGTCTGAAAAAATTTTCTCGTCTGTCCATTGCTTTTCATTACCATGTCCCGTGAAATTAATAATGAGAGACCCACGCTCAAACTGAGTTACCACATCCTTGGTTGCTTCCGGAATAGTTTCTCCGTTTGGCTTAACGGTCTTAACGTATTTTCCCAGGTAGATTTTTTTGGCGTCAAATTCGGGGTGCGAGGACTCAACGCCTTCAGCCATTGAATTTGCTTGTGATTGATGGCTGCTGGTAAAATTATCAGCATTGTTTCCATCATCTGCAACAAAAGCGATATCCTTTCGCCATCGACCGTAAGATTTTTTATGTGTATCGTAATAAATAATCTTATCGACGATAGTTTTCGCCTCCTCAATAGTCTTCACCGGCAGGCGTCCTACACCAACATCAAGGGTATGGTTTTGGGCCGGCGACTCTCCCCAATTTCCTTCATCGTTTTCCAGGAATACGAAGTAGTCGTCGGAAGAATAAGTT
>DASQTN010000579.1:0-2263 GCA_035641895.1 Chryseolinea sp.
CAGCATCTTCAACAGTGAAAATGCTGTCGTGTGGGATCCAGAAGCAGACTACATACTGGGCTCCGTACGACCGAGCTTCGTCGACAAGCCGTTGGGGCGATTTTTCCAGTCTTTCGTAGTCTCCGCCAAAGCTGACGACATTTAATTCATTTTGCGCTAAAAGCTTGATTAGCTCAGGAAACGATAATCCCAACGTTCCAGCCATCTCGACATTCTTAAATCCCATCGCTTTTACCTTTGCCATGGTACCTGGAGCATCTTTCGCAAACTGGTTCCGGAGGCTATAAAGCTGCAGACCAAATTCCTGCGCAAATAACGACGGCGTTAAAAAGAGCAAAAAAATTATCAAAACAGATTTCTTTTTACGGAGCGCCAACGCCATAGGTTCAATGTTGAATTGGGCCCCAAAGGTAAAAAAACAGGGCTAACTTCCCGAACGTTTGGGATTTTTCCGAGAGCTGGGGGACTTTCCGAAAGTTTAAAACTTTCGGAAAGTTGTTAGGCGATCAAGGGCTATTTGTGCACTACCAGAATGGGTGTATTGGCCACTAGGGTTACGAGATCCTCGTCAACAATCGATTTCTTTTCATCGGCAAGGGCAAGAAAACTATGATATAGCTGATCCAGGTCTGATTTATTGGGTTGATATCCGAGCAGCTCCAATCGATGTTTTAAGGCGGCGCGGCCACTTCGCGCAGTGAGTATGATCGAGGACGAAGGAACACCCACATCGGCGGGATTTATGATCTCATAGTTTTCCGAGTTTTTCAAAAAACCATCCTGATGAATTCCCGAGGAGTGCGCAAATGCATTGGCACCTACGATAGCCTTATTCGGTTGGACCGGCATACGCATCATATCGGAAACTAGTGTACTTAATTCATACAACATCTCGGATTTGATGTTGGTGTGAAGGTTCAAATCTTTGTGTGTCTTTAAAACCATAGCCACTTCTTCAAGTGACGTATTACCGGCGCGTTCGCCGATACCGTTAATAGTGACCTCGGCCTGCCGCGCTCCGCTGATCAATCCAGCGACCGTGTTCGCCGTAGCCATCCCTAAATCATTATGACAATGAACAGAGATTGTGGCCTTATCAATGTTTTTCACATTTTCAAATAAGTATTGAATACGTCGGCCATACAAATGCGGTAAACAATAACCGGTGGTATCCGGAACATTGACAACGTCTGCGCCGGCTTTGATAACCGCCTCAACCAACTGAGCAAGAAAAACCAGGTCGGCGCGACCGGCATCTTCAGCAAAAAATTCTACCTCGACGCCTTTTGACTTTGCATAGCCTACAGCCCACACCGCTTGTTCTAATACTTTTTCCCGGGTGCTGTTGAATTTATGTCTGATATGTATATCCGAAGAGCCTATACCCGTGTGAATACGGCCGCGTTTAGCGTGGTGAAGAGCTTCACCAGCAACATCAATATCTTCTTTTTTCGAGCGAGTGAGCGCACATACTCCAGTCTTCACGGCCTTCGAAATTGCTACCACGGATAGAAAGTCGCCAGGACTTGAAATTGGAAAACCAGCTTCAATTACATCCACGCCAAGTTCCTCGAGCTTTCGCGCTACCACCACTTTTTCGTCGGTTGATAACTGACAGCCCGGCACTTGTTCGCCATCGCGAAGGGTTGTATCAAAGATTTCAATTTTGTCGCTCATACGATTTTATTTTTTACAAAGACCAAACTTCTATCGGTTCACTTGATAAGTGTTCTTTTAACTAACTATTTACAGACACCTGCATTCTCAGTTGATTACAAACTACGTTTCCCATTACTTCCGTGCCGAGAAGTTTCTCATGCAAGGTTGAAGAATCTGCAATATCACGGGTTCGATATCCGGCCTTTAAAGTGTCTGCCACCGCTCTGATGATCGCGTCCGCTTCCTCCTTTAATCCAAAGGAAATCTCAAGCAATAAAGCGGCAGAAAGGATCGATGCTAATGGGTTAGCAATTCCCTTTCCGGTGATATCATGTGCACTTCCATGTATCGGTTCGTACAGTCCTACCGTATCACCAACAGATGCGGAAGCCAACATTCCCATAGAGCCGGCAATTTGAGAAGCTTCATCAGTGAGAATATCGCCAAAAAGATTTCCCGTTACAACGACATCAAAACTTTTAGGATTTTGAATCAGCTTCATTGCTGCTGCGTCGACGAACATGTGCTCTACGGCAACGTCGGTATATTGCTTTGCCACCTCCTGAACAACCTCGCGCCACAATCTTGAGCTTTCAAGAACGTT
>DASQTN010000580.1:0-2804 GCA_035641895.1 Chryseolinea sp.
GATACCAATACCGACATCGCTTCCAACGGCTTCCCTAACTGCCGCAATTCTCTTTATAGCTTCGTCGATTTTTTTATAGGAGTCAACATATTGTAGTTCCTCGGTCGCATTCATTTTTAAGGCTTTAAAACCGTGACTTACAATTTTTTTGGCTGCCAGCCCCACTTCTGCAGGCCGATCACCTCCAATCCAGGAGTACACTTGAATGATATCCCTTACCTTTCCTCCTAGAAGCTGATGAACAGGAGCGTTAAAAAATTTTCCTTTAATATCCCATAACGCCTGATCGATGCCCGCGATTGCGCTCATCAAAATAGGTCCGCCGCGATAAAATCCACCCCTATAAAGTACGTTCCAGTGATCTTCGATATTCATCGGATTTTTGCCAACGAGGTACTCCATCAATTCATCAACAGCAGCTTTGACAGTCGCCGCTTTGCCTTCGATCACCGGTTCGCCCCAGCCTGTAATGCCTTCGTCAGTCTCGATTTTTAGAAAAAGCCACCGGGGTGGTACCTGATATAAACTATAATTCCTGATCTTCATGATTAAGGTTTGAGTGTTGAAGTTTTAACTATGGATGTTTCTGGAATTTCATTTGAACCTTCTTTCTATCTTTAACTGTCATTAAGAGGTTTTTCAACAAGGTATACGAAATCTTCCGTGTCTTAAGCTGGTGCATCCATTTGGATCACTGAAATTCCGATCGTAAAATGTGCCCGTGTGCGTCGTCACTTATGTTTTTATTAGCGGGGAAAATTATTACAAGTCCGACGAAAATAATAACTTAAACAATTCATATTTAATTTCATTCTTGCCTCGACCTATTATGCTAAACAGAAGAAAGGTAATCCAACGCTTAACGACAGTCCCACTTTTAGGAGGTCTGGTGAGCACCGTGCCATTTACCAGCGCTTTTGCGTCCCCTAAGATACCAAAGCGTGACTTATTTAAAGAACTCGGGGTCCGAACATTTATCAATGCCGCGGGTACCTTGACCTATATGACGGGCTCCCTCATGCACGATGAAGTTCTAGATGCAATCAATTCAACATCCAAAGAGTTCTGTTTGCTTGACGAGTTGCAAGACAAAGTGGGCGAACGAATAGCGAAGATGGTCCACTCGGAAGCTGCGGTCGTAACATCCGGGGCCTTTTCGGGAATGACACTGGGTTTGGCGGGTATCCTTACCGGTATAGACGAAAAAAAGGTTAAGGCGCTTCCTCATATTGAATATACAGGAATGAAGTCAGAGGTGATCTGTCAGAAAAGTCATGATATCGTTTACAATCAGGCTCTAACCAATACCGGATGTAAGATGGTCATCGTCGAGACCGCGGAGGATGTTGACAAAGCTGTAAACGAAAGAACGGCGCTTATGCATTTCCTTCACATCGAGTCTGATAAAGGTAAGATCCAGCACGAAGAATGGGTCGCTTTAGGAAGAAAGCATGGCATACCCACGTCAATTGATATTGCGGCGGACGTTCCTCCAGTTTCGAATCTTTGGAGATTCAATGATATGGGTTTCGATTTTGTTGTGATATCTGGAGGCAAAGCCATCCGTGGACCACAAAGCGCAGGCTTGCTTATGGGTAGAAAAAATATCATTGCAGCGGCAAGGCTGCATATGCCACCAAGGGGATTCAACATTGGGCGTGGAATGAAAATCAACAAAGAGGAAATTTTTGGAATGTATGTAGCCCTTGAAAGATACATCAATCAGGATCATGACAAAGAGTGGAAGGTATGGGAAACGAACATTGCACATATTGAAAGCAGCATAAACAAAATAGAGGGAGTCACAACTGAGATTCACGTTCCTCCTTTGGGGAATCACACGCCGACGCTTCGCATTTCCTGGGACGTTAGCAAAGTGAAAATATCTGACAAGGAATTACGCGAATCACTGCGAAACGCAAATCCATCAATTGAAGTGGGAGGGGGCGCTGAAAATACTGTCAATGTAACTGTCTTTATGCTAAAACCAGGTCAGGAAAAAATTGTGGCTAATAGACTGAAAGAGGAATTGACCAAAGCCACTGTTTAACAGAAGCTGCAACATGAATTACCATCGTGCAATTTCAACCCAATATGAAGACTAAGCCAATCATCATTTGATTTCAACTTATTCTTTGACGTGCCGAGATACAATCAATTGGAAAGTTATGGCGCAATTCGACCAGAATCTGTCAGTCCCGGACACAAGAACCAAACTATCGCATCTAAAATTTTAAAACTAAATTTTCCACACAATGAAAGAACAAAGAAGATCAACGTTGAAAAAAATGTTTGCCTCCATCGCTGCATTTACTGGTATAGGAGTGGCAACCCAAGCGAAAGCCAGTACAGCAACTGAGAAAGAAGTTTTCAATGTTGTGAAGGACAACCAGGATGTTCCTCTATTTTCTGGATCTACTAAGTTTGGCAATCTGGTCTTTGTCGCTGGAAAGGGAGCTCACTTTGATGGTGATATAACAGCGCATACTAAACACGTACTCGATGAAGTGGAAAAAGAGCTTGTAAAGGCCGGCTCATCGATGGAAAAGGTTTTAAAGGTCAGTGTTTTTTTACACGATCTTAACGATTACAAGGCAATGAACGAAGCATATAAAGGCCGCTTTGGAAGTAAACCTCCTGTTCGCACCACGGTTGCTGTATACGGCGGCGTTCCCGGCGATTCTTTGGTGGAGATAGATTGTATTGCTTATATCTAAGGGCCTGTAGGGCATATGCAGGATCATTTTTAAAAACACATTTATATGATAAAATTGGCGTTTCTCCCGTTTCTACTCATTTGCGGC
>DASQTN010000581.1:0-3068 GCA_035641895.1 Chryseolinea sp.
GTTAAACCTTTATTTTTGGGGCTTTTAAGATAAACTAGTTTCAATGTCATCATTTTTCGCCAGTTTTTAATATTGCCCGGTAAGAAACTTTTAAAATGTTTGCGCAAACAAGTAGTAAAAACAGCGATCAAATAAACAAACTTCAATGGATACTCCAAACATCAAGCAGAAAAACCTTACACTTCTTGTACTGGCAGCTGGGATCGGCAGCAGGTATGGCGGAATAAAACAAATCGATGGTTTCGGCCCCAATGGTGAAACGATTATGGACTATTCACTTTTTGATGCGATACGCGCTGGGTTTACCAAGATTGTTTTCATCGTACGCGAAGAGATCCTGGAAACGGTAAAAGAAAAATTTCTGCCCAAGTTGAAAGGCAAAGTCGAGGTTGATTTCGTCATCCAGTCCTTAGACAAGCTTATTCCAAACGAGTATAAGAATCCGGAGCGCGTTAAACCATGGGGTACCGGTCATGCAATGTTGTGCGCCCGCGATGTTATTCATGAACCGTTTGTCGTTATCAATGCTGATGATTTTTACGGCAAGGAATCATTCACCGCCATTGCAGATTTTTTTAACAAAGACACGATGGGTGAACACGCCATGGTTGGTTATACTCTGAAGGATGTGCTTTCGGAGCACGGCAGCGTGTCGCGTGGTTGTGGCGAACGGGATGCAGATGGCTTTTTGAAATCTGTTGTGGAAAGGACCACGATCGTAAAAGAGAACGGAAAAATAATTTCAAAAGAAAAAGAAGGAGACCGTGAGTTGAGCCCAGATGTTCCAACCTCCATGAACTTTTGGGGTTTTCATCCCAGCATTTTCGAATTTTCTAAGACGCAATTCGAAAAGTTTTTAAAAGAGAATCACACCAATATCAAATCCGAATTCTATATACCGCTTATTGTTAATGAGCTTGTGAAACAAAACGCTGGTAAAGTGCAGATTATTTCTGGGAGCAATAATTGGTTTGGAGTTACCTACAAGGAGGATAAGGAAGAAGTATCGCAAAAAATTAAAGTGCTGATTGCTTACGGTGCATATCCGGAAAAACTTTGGAGCTAAGTCCTACTTCAGTGACAATAACTTTTCAATAATCGCTGCAAGATATGGCTCAATGGCGGTGCTATGAGTTCCTGCTAACGGTGTCAGAGTCACAATACTAGTAGGTGTACCGTTAGCCAATAACTTATCGTACGTGCCGACAGAGTTTTGATACGGCACCGTTGCATCGGACAACCCATGATAAAGGAAGATTGGAATTTGCGGCGTCCAATCCGTCAAACTATTTTCGATAAATGCGTTTTGGAGGTAATCGTATTTCGGGTCGCTGTCAATAGTGTTTAAGACGTCTGCCTGAATAAGGTCTGATATCGTCGAAGTTAACTGTGAATTAATTGCGTCGGCACCCTTTTGACCATCAAACAATCCAGGAATCCTGGATGCATATGGTTCCTTAAAAAAATCGGTCAATAAATTATCCTCCGCATATTCGATCTGATAGGCTCTTGCCATATAGGCGAGGTAATGAGGGTCGTCATATTCTTGCAGGCTGAAAATATGCTTTTGCATTGCTGTCAAATCATACGCACCTGCACCTGGAAACGAAGCAATCAAATTGAATCCGTCCAGTCCATTGGTCTCGATGGCCTTATGTGCAGCCATCGTTGCGTAACCGCCTTCGGAATACCCGGCGAGAAACAGCTTGCCGTTAAATTGAATATTCTTCTGCTGAGCGAGTTCGCTCGCAGCTTTTAACATGTCTATAATTGAAGATGCGGTCAAGTCCTCGACGTAATAAGGGTGCAAAATTGATGAGGAGCTGCCGAACCCAAGGTAATCAGGGATTACGCCAATAAATCCCACAGACGCCATGGCTGCATACGAAATGGAGTTGAAGTCGCTTGAGGAAAAATTTGACGGCGCGTCGGCATGGTTGGTGATTGTGCCGTGATGAAAGCTCAGCATACCAACCTGGTCGGTTGTTTTAGGAAGCGCCACTAAACCAGATGCTGTAATTATGGCGCCATCATACGTTGTATTATAAACAACTTTATAGATTTCAATATCATACAAAAATTCGTTCGCATCAATGTCGACTCCCGAAAGCTGAATCAATAGTTTTAGCTGTTGCGCAGTATTGGAATATATAAACTCTGAGCTAACCAGAAATTGCTCATCTCCCGGATCCGGATTATCATCACTGCTGCAGGCACCCGCAACCAGGATAAAGAAAAAGAAAAAACGAAGGTGTCGAGGTGAAAGGTATTTCATATTCGGCGTTTTAAACAGCTGGATTCGTAGGTCAAGCCATTGGCTGTATTAATGAATTAGTAAAGCCAAAGGTTAATGACTTTTCTTAAATAACTTTGCATTTGCAGAAAAATTACTTGAAAGTTAATTTAAGAAATTGAACTCGCTACCTGAACATCATTCGCAGTTAATAAAACAAGAAGCGTCAACGCTGGGTTTCAGCTTTTGCGGTATTTCAAAAGCAGAGTTTTTGAAAGAAGAAGCGCCTCGCCTGGAGGAATGGCTGAAACGTGGATACCATGGCAAAATGAGTTACCTCGAAAATTATTTCGATAAGCGAATGGATCCGACGCTGCTGGTTCCTGGCGCCAAGTCAGTTGTCAGCCTGTTGTATAATTACAGTCCCAAAAAAGATCTCGCCCGCGAAGGAGAATATAAAGTTGCCAAATATGCCTATGGTGAAGACTACCATTTTGTTGTCAAAGACAGGCTGAAAACGCTCTTGGATGTACTCCAGGAAAAAATAGGAATGATAAATGGTCGCGCTTTTGTCGACTCCGCTCCCGTGATGGAAAGAACGTGGGCGGCGCGGAGCGGCCTTGGGTGGACGGGTAAAAATAGTTTGCTGCTGAATCGCGAAATGGGCAGTTTCTTTTTTATTGCCGAGCTTATAATCGACCTTCCGCTGGAGTATGATCATGCCGTAAAAGATTTCTGCGGAACATGTACCGCATGTATGGATGCTTGTCCAACGGATGCCATAGTGGAACCTTATGTGGTCGACGGCAGCCGGTGCATTTCGTACTACACGATA
>DASQTN010000582.1:0-10431 GCA_035641895.1 Chryseolinea sp.
CCATAGGCAATCTGGAATTGACGTTAGCCGGACCGCCATACAAAGGATACCCTGAATTTAGTTCGCCCGACGCACTTGCCGTCACATTGAAGGATATTGGATTTGACGTGTTGGTAACGGCCAACAACCATTGCGTTGACCGCGGGCGAAAAGGATTAGAACGAACCATCACCATGCTGGATAGTTTCAAGATTGCACATACCGGAACGTTCAAGGATTCGATGGCCAGAGTCAATGAGTCCCCACTGTTTGTAGAAAAAAATGGGTTCAAACTCGCCATTCTTAATTACACGTACGGAACCAATGGAATTCCGGTCACGAAACCCAATGTTGTCAATCACCTGGATACGGTAATGATGCGGCTGGACCTTTTGGAAGCCAAAGAAGGCAACCCGGACGCCATCATTGTATTTACACACTGGGGATTAGAGTATCAGAGCCTTCCAGGCAAGAAAGAAAAAGACTTAACGGAGTTTTGTTTTAAATATGGGGCGCAAATGGTTATTGGATCGCATCCCCATGTGCTCCAACCCATGGAATGGCGAAAGGATAAAAACCAATTTGTCGCCTATTCACTGGGCAACTATATCTCAGGGCAACGTAAGCGATATACGGATGGGGGTGCTATGGCGTATCTGGAATTGGAAAAAATCAGTTTCGAAGCGGACAGCGCTGTAACAACAATTGATAGTGCCGGATACTATTTGGGTTGGGTATATCGGACAGCCGACTCAAAGAAGGATTATTACCTTCTTCCTGTAGATCAAGTTGAAAAGGAGAGCTGGAAATATATCAAGGATGCAGAATCGAACGCTGCATTTAAAATATTTGTGGAAGACTCAAGATTGTTGCTGCGGAAATATAACAAGGATGTAGTAGAAATGAAGCGGCTGCCATCAAGGTTTACGTCGGGGTCGACAAAGCCATAATCGGTTAAGGTTTCACAATGTCCTTTTTATTCAAGATGTAAACGGCGGCTATGCCTAAAATTCCCCCAATGATTGTGTGAGCCTCAATAACTTCGCCCAAAAAAATCCAGGAACCCAGCGCTGCCGAAAATGGAACCATGAAGATGAAGCTGCTTGCTTTACTAGCTCCAATTTTTGAGGTGGCAATGAAATAAAACGTCGTTGCCAACGATGTGGTGATAGTGGCGCTAAAAAAAAGATTGCCCCAGAAAGTAATATCACCATTGCTAACGGTTGATACTGTCGAATCGATCCCACAGAATAAAAGCATGATACCGGTACCGATGCCGTACATCCAAAAGCTAAAAGCAACCGAGGATCCATATCGGGTTGCTTTCGCCGTAAACCTGGACAGTAAGGACCAGGAAAGGGCGGCAAACAAAAAGTAAATGTTACCTGCCTTAAAAATCTCTTCTGCTTCAGTGGTGAGCTTCAGCAAAATCACGCCAGCCAACAGACCTAACCCCAATCCAAAAAACTCATTCCTTGTTGGTTTTCGTCTTGCAAGCACCAAAGTAATGGCATAGGTTAAAATTGGGTTCAAAACCGTTACCAATACACCGCCTGCTCCAGCTTTACCGATTGATACACCTTTAAAAAAAAGATAGGTATAAAGTGAGATGAGAGCAGCAGCGATGGCAAGGTCTATAAACCCGCTCTTACTTACTGACATTTTCTCTTTCATGAGCACCAGTATAAAAGCTAGGGAAACAAACGTTAGCGCAAATCGCAGAAATGAAATTGTTAGTGGGTCACCGTAGTAGGAGAGTATCTTTCCCGAAGTCCAGCTAAAGCCCCAACAGGTCATGCTCAATATCATGCCCAGCAGAAAGAGCTTATCTTCGGCTGTCCGTTCTTTCATGTATTAATTTTTTGATAGATCATGGAATTAGTTCGCCCTACTCATTTACATTTCTCTGTGGTGTAACGTCTTGCTCATTTTAAACTGCGGCATCTTTATGTCCAAGTCTATCGCGATTGTATATAAAATAAAAAACCTGTTTAATAACAGGTGAAATAAAAACTAGGGTTGAAAACTTACCTTCGCTTCTTTTTCTTTGGTGGACCACCGCCTTGACCTGAATCGAAAATTATTCCAATCGAAAATTCGAGGCCTGTCAAATCGATCTTCGCATCCGCATATTCAACTTGTTTTGTTTCAAGCGAAGCATCACCTCCTATGTAACTTCCTTTCAAAGGCAATTTCGAATCGCCCATCAGATAATTTGTTTCTAACGAAATGCCTAGCTGTTGAGTTACATAAACGGTTAACTCTGCTCCAACGTGATATCCCCAGCCCGGTTTGTTCTTAAAGGTAAAGTTGCTGTTAGCGACCTGCCAGTTTTCATATTCTCGAATAGCACGGTCAAAGTTTCCATAATTGATCTTCTGACTAAATCCGTAAAACCCAAATACACCACCTTTAATGTCAAACTCGATCGATGATCCCTTTAGTTGAAAGACAATTTCTGCTGGAACAAGTATTGTGAAGTTGGGTCCTACCAAGGCGTCCTTAGATTCAAATGGAAGGTCCTTTACATTCAATCCCGACATTCGGTACAGTGAAGCTCCTGTCTCGAGGGCGATAAACCGATTGAGATCCACACCAAGGCCACGAATTGAAAATGGACTGATCGGGGTCGAAAAATAACCGTTCTTAGGTATAAAATATGAGAACGACAACCCAAACTGCTGCGCAAGTGAGATGGTATTGAGTGAGAGGATAAATAAAAGGATAAGACCACACCGCATGCATGTTGGGAGTATCTTGTCGAATTGCTGGTTTAATCTCATACAGAAATAACGCTTGCTGACACTAAATACCCTTTCAGTTCCGATAAAAAATTTTCAATGTCTTTTTTGTAAAGGTCACCGAGTACAGATAGGCGGAACGTGGCTTCTTTAGCGCCCTTGCCAGGATAAATTGTAAATCCCCTTCGGTAAAGATAGTCGTGCATGACATCAAAGTTATACGCCGGATTGGAAGGTTCTTTAATAGCAAGTAAAATCTTTGATTGGTGCTGGTCCGACAACAGGAAATCAAATCCCAGTTTTTTCAGACCATCGTAAAGCGTTCTCCAATTTTCCTGATACCGATCCCATCGTTTGGCTTCGCCTTCTTCAAAATATTCATCGATGGCCCGGCGTAGCGCATAGACCACCTGAACGGGAGGCGTAAATTGCATTTGACCGGTCTTTTCGAATCCAACGTACTGGCTATATAAATCAAAATAAAAGGAGCGCTTGTTTTTTTTGATATCTTCCAGGAGTTCTTTCCTGAAAATCACGAACACGATTCCCGGCATTCCCTGGATACACTTATTGGAAGATGAAATTAGAAATCCCGCATTCCACTTTTTGATATCGATGGGGATTCCGGCGTATGAACTCATGCAGTCCACGATGACTTCCACCCCATATCTTTTTGACAGATCACAAATTTCCTGGACTGGATTTAGCATTCCTGTTGTCGTTTCATGATGAACAACGGCCAGGTGGCTGACGTCTTTGTTTTCTTTTAAGAGTTTTTCAATATGATTAACATCCGGATAATCCCCATAGGCGAGTTTATACGATACCACTTCAATACCGAAGGTTGTCGCGATATTGGCCATACGTGCTCCATAGGCGCCATTGTCAATTACCAATATTTTTTTTCCTTTTGGAACTGCTGATGTAATTGCGGCTTCAAGACCTCCTGTACCACTTGCGGTGAAAATCGCTGCGATATACTCCGTCTCACCATGGACAATTTTTACAAGATCGTCCTTAATTGTATCTAGAAGTTTTCCAAACTCTTTTTCACGGGGACAAATATCTTCGACCACCATCGCTTGCTTTACGGTGTCTGTTGTCGTAGCAGGCCCGGGGTTCAGTAAAATTTTTCTTGCTACATGCTTCATCTAGGTGCGTAAGTTTAGCCAGACCCAATAAATTTTTAAGACGGAAAAAGTTTTAAAAATAAGAATAGCAATGCTCACCAATAAGTAAGCTGTTACTATCCCAAAAAGATAATCCGCGTAAGTAAACGCTGGGATGTATAAAAGGAGGAGTAACACCGGAGTAATATAATCGGTGGTACGTTCAACGCCATCAATTAAATGGCCATGCATAATTCTGCCAATGTAAAGGCTGCAATACAACGTAAGTAAAATGAATAGCTGAAAGCCGGTGAAAAATGGTATTGCTAATGTCCCGACAATCGCTGACAATAAGGTGAATATCCAAAATCCCGCTTTGACGTCGGGCGTCCGTTTCCACGTCTTATAACATGTAACGACGGCGCCCAGGGACGACAGAATCATCGTTGCTTCGATAATTGTGTAATCTTCAAACAATGGATACGTAAAAATTTCATAAACGGGTTGAAAAGCAGACAGGGCGATGAGCAGCGCTGAAAGCAGTACTCCTTCCAACGATCCAATGGGTTCAAACGTAAGCCAGCCTGTTTTGAATTGCTCATAGAATACTGCCATGTGAGCCCAATAAGAAATAACCATTACACCTACGATAACAGGTTTATGCACGAGACCAAAAACAGCGATCATTGTAAACATCACTACACCATTGTTGAAAGCATCGAGGTAATGGTCACAAAATTCTCCCAGTGCCGATCCAGTTCCCGTGCGTTTGGCTTGCATGCCGTCCAGATGATCCCCGATAAGGTATAGAATTAACCCTGTTGCAATGAGGATGGGTGTAGCCTGCCCAAAAATGTGAGGATTCAACGCCAGGTATAAGCTCACGTAAACAATGCCGTTCGAGATAAATGTGATAATGTTGGCTGGAATAGCCCAAGGTACAAACTTGATCAATGGAGCAATGATCAACCGTTTAAAAATCGGCGTTAGCAAAGAATTATCATTACAGCGGTATTGATAGGGCCTCATCGCGCAAAAGAAGTGAAATATTTTTTTAAAAAAGTCTTCACGAGGAGTTTATTTGGTTGTGACATTTCACGTGTATTATTTGAATTGGAATTTCCAGGATTAAAGGACAATAGGATTTTCGTACTTCAATCGTTTATCCTCCAATCTAACAATCCCTTTATTCCAGATCTAATTCACCGTTAACCTATTTTCAATTAGCCTGTTGTTGTATTGCTGGATAATCGCTTTGATCTTTGGCTCCATTTGCTGCACAACTTCAGGTCTCTCATCCTTCAAATCATGTGTCAACATATTATCTTGCACAAAATTGTAAAGACCGACCGTTTCCTCTCCGTTAAAAGTAAGCAGATATTCGCCCAGATATAAGTTAAAAGCATCATTATAATTAAATGCGATGGGTTGTTGATTATCATTAAAGATGTTTCGCCCAAATGCCAAGTAAGGTCTATCATAGTGAAGATATCCAAGAACCGAGGGCATGATATCAACCTGAGAGGCGATCTCCATTGAATGATGGGCCAGACTATTATCAGGTTTAAAAAATATCACCGGTACAGAGTAGTATCCCCAGTTTGTGCGCGATTCATCAAAAAGAATATCAGATGAGCAATGATCTGCAGTAAATACAAACAGCGTATTCTTATACCAAGGTTCTTTCGAGATCGTCTTAAAAAATTCTCGCAAAGAATAGTCCGTATATTCAATGCATTGTAAAATGGGCTTACTTCCTCCTTTGAATCTGCCCTCGAATTCTTTAGGCACTTTAAATGGGTGATGAGAGCTTACCGTAAACAATGTTGAAAAAAACGGTTGCGGGAACTCATTCAGTTTACCAGCAAAAAACGGAAGGAACTTATGATCCCAAATTCCCCACAATCCATCGGAATCTGCGGCGTTATCGTATTCATCCATTCCATAGTAATGCTGAAAGCCAGCCAGCTGCGTAAACGCCGTATAGCCCATGGCACCATTCGGATGGCCAATAAAAAATGAGGTATGATATCCTTTTTCGCCGAGGATCGAAGCCAGGCTGTTAAATTTATTGTTGGCATAAGGTGTCAATACAAAGGGTACACTAAGCGTTGGAAGACTTGCTAACGCAGAGGGTGGACCATCGATCGATTTTCTTCCATTCGAAAAAGAATATTGAAACGTTCTGCTGTGTTGAATTAAGGAATCAAGAAACGGAGTATAGCCTGTATAGTTGGACCGTTGTTTGTTGAAGGCTCCAAAAAATTCCTTTGAAAAGCTTTCCAGAAGAATGACCACGACGTTTTCAGCTTTGAATCCAATCGTGTCTTTGGGCTGGTGCACCGGTGTAAAAACTGAAGCAAGCTCTTCCTCGTTTTCAAAATATTTTACCCTCTGGATTTTCGTTTTCCCAATTGTTCGGAATATTGAAAAGGGAGTATTGAGTACCAGGTTTGTCTCCCGAGGAAATCTCACATATTCGCCTGCGTTGCTAAGCGTAATCGGACGAGTACTGTGCTTAAAACCTCCGCGAACTCCTCCAATAAAGAGATAGGCCACCAGTGGAATTGTCAGCAAACCCGCCGAATAATAAACGATACGATTTTTGATCATCGGCCCCCTCACAACGGTTTTGTTATAAAGAACGACCATCGTCCAGTAAATAGCTATTGCAAAAATTGTTACGTACCAATAATCGAATACAAAACGAAAGAACAAACCGCCGGCGCCCGGTCCTTCTTCAAACTCGGTAAAAAAATCAGCGGTTGTTCGTCGAAGCGTAAACTTGTAATAAATAAAGTCAGCGAGATTTGCTGCGATGGCAATCCCATTCAGAATAAAAAAAAGATATTTTACAATAGTTTGATAACGGTGTGTAAATCTGAAATCGAACGGAATAAGCGTAAGAAGTATAATCAACAGATTGATATAAAGGACAGCTGTCATATCAAACCTTACCCCGCCCCACAAAATCTTAAGGAAACCACTTGCAGTCATTTCAGGGAAATAGGAAGTATTATACAGATAGAAACCTATTCTGCATAGGGTGAATACTAACATCGCCAAAAGAAGGCGAAGCAAAAGATTCCAATAAATGTTGCCTCTCAGGCGGACGTCCTGGAGGTATTTTAATACATGCATATTGCGAAAAAATGGCAGATCGCTAATGTCCACAAAAGCCAAAAAATAATAACTGAGACGTTAAAAACTGCTTAGCTAAACCTTTGTGATAAACTTTCACACGGCAAAAAAAGTAAATAAAACGTAAAATGAGCCGTTTGGAGCGTTATTTTAATGGAACATGAATAAGATATTATGATAAGATTGTATTTTTGGCGGCATTTTTAAAACACAATTTCTAATATGAAGAAATCGACGCAGCTAAGATCAATGGTCAATTCTCCTGAAATGGCATTTCTCATGGAAGCTCATAATGGACTATCGGCCAAGATTGTTGAAGAAGCAGGTTTTAAAGGGATTTGGGGTAGCGGCCTTTCCATTTCCGCCGCCCTTGGCGTAAGAGACAATAACGAAGCTTCCTGGACACAGGTGTTAGATGTGCTTGAATTCATGAGTGACGCAACCACTATTCCTATTTTATTGGATGGTGATACGGGTTATGGAAATTTCAATAACATGCGCAGGTTGGTAAAAAAACTTGAGCAGCGTGATATCGCCGCCGTTTGTATCGAGGATAAGCTTTTCCCAAAAACCAATTCTTTTATTGGGGGAGAGAACCAGCCTTTGGCGGATGTCGATGAGTTCAGCGGCAAGATTAAAGCTGCAAAGGACACGCAATCGGATGATGACTTTATGGTTGTTGCGCGACTAGAGGCATTTATCGCTGGCTGGGGACTCGACGAGGCTTTGCGCAGGGCTGATGCCTACCATAAAGCCGGCGCTGATGCCATTCTTTGCCACAGCAAAAAAGCTGATTCGTCCGATATTGATGCATTCATGAAAGAGTGGGGCAACCGTTGTCCTGTGATAATTGTACCGACGAAATATTATTCTATTCCTACTGATCATTTTAGAAAAATCGGTATCAGTACCATCATATGGGCAAATCACAATGTCCGCGCTTCAATCAAGGTAATGCAGGAAACTTCTAAAAGAATTTTTACAGAACAAACGCTGATCAACGTTGAGAGCAAGGTTGTAAGCGTAAACGAAATTTTTAGGTTACAGGGGGCAGATGAATTGGAGAAAGCGGAGGATAAGTATCTACCGACTACAGGAAAAAAAGTGAACAGCATCGTTTTGGCTGCGAGCCAGGGATCGCTTGGTGACTTGACAAAAGATACACCTAAAACATTGCTTGAAGTTAATGGAAAATCCTTGTTGAATACTCAGGTGGAAGAATTTAACCAAATGGGAATAAAGGATATTACAGTAGTAAGGGGCTTCAAAAAAGAAAAAGTCAAACTCAGCAACATCAATACGGTGGACAACGAAGAGTTCGCTTCGACGAAAGAGCTCTATTCGCTATACCTCGCAAAAAATTATATCAAGGAAAATACATTGATCAGTTATGGTGACATCATTTTCAAACCTTATGTGTTGCATGAATTACTCAATGATCAAAATAATATTACAATCGTCGTAGATGCCGATTGCGAAGAGGATGGGCTCGATAAGGACTTCGTCTCTGCATCGGAAAAATATGATCGCACGAATTACCTTGGAACTTCCGTTTTCAAAAGAATGGGAACAACGCTTGCAAGAAAGGATATCTTTGGTGAATTCATCGGTCTTTGGAAAGTAAATCAAACTGGTGCTACACAAGTCGTAAACGCGTTGGAAAAACTAAGCAAATCAGACAACTTCAAATCGATGACCTGCACTGACCTCTTTAATGAGATTGCGAAAGAACATACTATTGCTGTTAAATACATCAGCGGCGCATGGCTGGATGTAGATACGCTGGTAGATTTACAAAATGCTGGAAAACTTCGTCTGTAATTCTAATTTTCTGAGATGATTAATACAAAAACATTTGGGGATCAAATGAAGGCCCTGGGCTTCGATTTCTATTCAGGAGTTCCCTGTTCATTTTTAAAGTCGTTGATTAACTATGCAATCAACGAGTGCGATTATGTGATGGCGGCCAACGAAGGGGATGCTGTAGCAATTGCATCAGGTGCGAAGCTCGGAGGTAAGAAATCTGTTGTGCTTATGCAAAATTCCGGGTTGACAAATGCAACCTCACCACTGACGTCATTGAATTTTACTTTCAAGCTTCCGGTCTTGGGATTTGTCAGTCTTCGGGGCGAACCGGGCGTTAAAGACGAACCACAGCATGAACTGATGGGACAGATTACGGAAAAGATGCTGGCTCTGATGAAGGTGGAGTGGAAGTACCTTGCCGAGGAGGAAGAAGAAGCGGCCAGGCAACTGAAAGAAGCAAATCAGCACATCGAGGAAGGACGTACCTTCTTTTTTGTAGTTAAGAAAGGAACTTTCGGAGATGTTAAGCTTAGTCCTCAGTCGCTAAAACAAGTTTCCAATAAAAAGCTGAAAAAATCGTCTACTAAACAAAATCTTCCGATTCGTACGCAGGCCCTGAAAGCAATTTCTGACTTGGCTGATACGGATACTGTACTTTTGGCAACCACCGGAAAAACTGGCCGAGAGCTTTTTGAAGTTGAGGACAAGCCAAATAATTTATACATGGTGGGATCGATGGGATGTATTAGCTCTTTAGGCTTAGGCCTTGCGTTAGCGAGGGCGGATAAAAAAGTTATTGCTATCGATGGTGATGGTTCGGCATTGATGCGTATGGGTTCGTTTGCAACAAATGCCTATTACCAGCCGAAGAATTTACTCCATATTTTGCTCGATAATAATGCCCACGATTCAACCGGTGGACAGGCTACCGTTTCTCACATTGTGGATTTTGCTTCGATGGCTTCGACGGTAAGCTATCCGGTTTCACTGCAGGTGAATTCGCTCGATGAATTGGAAGAAGCCATTAAACAATGGGCAAAGGATGGCCAGCTAACATTCATTCACATGAAGATATCATCGGGTTCTCCGCCAGAATTGGGAAGACCCACTGTTAAACCATTTGAAGTAAAAGACAGGCTGATCAAATTCATCGGTTAAATGGATTCAAAACTTACCACGGCTGTTATATTGGCCGCTGGCCTCGGCACACGTTTAAAACATCATACAGATGCCCAACCAAAAGGTTTTCTTGAAGTGGATGGCACCTCTTTGATCGAGCGGTCCATAACTAATCTGATTCACGCTGGCATCAATGATATAATCATTGGTACTGGATATCGTTATGAGCATTTCGACAAGCTGAAACAGAAATACCCGGTAACAACGTTTACCAATCTTGATTACAGGATAACAGGCAGCATGTATACACTTTACGTACTGAGACACCTGATATCGAAGCCGTTTCTGCTTTTAGAAAGTGATTTGCTTTATGATCCTATTGCGCTGAAATATCTCCTCGATGATACTGAGCAAGATGTGATTCTCGCCAGTGGCGCGACGCGATCCGGGGACGAAGTTTTTATTCAAGCCTCAGGGGAAAGCAACTTACAGCAAATGAGCAAAGATCGAAACGTTCTTACGCATATCAGTGGAGA
>DASQTN010000583.1:0-4318 GCA_035641895.1 Chryseolinea sp.
CAGTGATACTTTGGCTCAGTCCAAAGGCCAGATTAAGGGAAAAATCTTGGATTCACTTTCTTCAGCTCCTGTAAGTTTTGCAACCATCAGGGTATTCTCCATTGATGAAAAGAAGTTGATCAATGGAGATATTTCACACGACGCTGGCGATTTTACTATTGAATTACCTTATGGAAGGTATTATGCCGAGATAGATTTCATGGGTTATGAATCGCGCAAGACCGGGAACTTCGTGCTATCCGAGGGAAACCCAATTCACGATTTCGGCGCCATTAAACTTGCTACCTCCGTCAGCACCCTCGACGAAGTGGTTGTGCAGGCAGAAAAAAGCACTATGGAATTGTCTTTGGATAAGAAGGTCTTCAACGTTGGAAAAGATTTAGCCAATGCAGGTGGCACGGCCAATGATATCTTGATGAACATACCCTCGGTTTCAGTAGATCCAGAAGGCGGCGTAAAACTTCGCGGAAGCGATAATGTGAGAATATTGATTGACGGTAAACCTTCCGGCCTGGTAAGCTTTAAAGGGGGAAGCGGACTCCAACAACTTCAGGCCAGTATGATTGAGCGCGTAGAGGTGATTACAAATCCGTCCGCGCGTTATGAAGCGGAGGGAATGGCCGGTATCATTAATATTATTTTGAAAAAGGAAAGAAACCAGGGTTTCAATGGCTCATTTGAAATAATTACCGGTCACCCTACCAACTTAGGCGCTGCGGCAAACCTTAACTATCGCCACAAAAAAATTAATTTCTTCATCAACTATAGTATTGCATTCCGCGAACAGCCTGGAGGAGGAAGATTATATCAGGAAGTGTATGATATGGATACCACCGAAACGGACAATTCTATTTACAGGGGTGATACGACTTTCATTTTAAAACAGCAGACCGACGCATTGATTACAGGCTTCAACACAAACATCCGCGGTGGGCTTGACTATTTCTTTAATGAAAAGAACATTTTGACTGTTTCATATTTGTACCGCCGAAGCAATGCTTCCCGCGTGACTGACATTTTGTACGAAGATTATTTGTTTGATCTTTCCAACATGACTGGCTTCACCAAAAGAAGGCAGGATGAAGATGAGATCGAACCAAACTCTGAGTACTCACTGATCTATAAAAAATCATACGAACAAAAGGGGCACGACCTAACTGCGGAGGTAAAATTCCTAGATAATTGGGAAAGCTCAGATCAATGGTTTACGACGAATAAATATGCGCCCGATGGAACAGAAGTGGAATCAACGTTGGAGCGTTCGTTAAATGACGAATTTGAAAAACAGTGGTTGTTTCAGGTGGATTATATCAGGCCAATTGGGAAAGAAGGTAAAGTAGAGTTGGGCGCAAGGTCAAGTTTTCGTGACATGGCGAATGACTATATTGTTACAAGGCAAAACGATGATGGTGAGTTTGTGCCCATAACAGACTTGAATAACGTTGACCTGGATAATGTATTTTTGTATGATGAAAACATTCATGCGTTGTATGGTATCCTTGGCAACAAGAATAATAAATTATCCTACCAGGCTGGATTGCGTGCCGAATGGACGGATGTAAAAACTACTCTTAAGGAAACCGGGGAAGAGAATCCCAGAAAATATTCTAACCTTTTTCCAAGCGCTCATATCACCTACGATCTGCCCAAAGAAAATGCGATTCAAGTGAGTTATAGCCGGAGGGTTCGGCGTCCGTTCTATAATGATCTGAGTCCCTTTATGACCTTCTCCGACAATCGAAATTATTTCAGTGGCAATCCTGATCTCAATCCTGAATTCAGCAACGTATATGAAGTGGGGCACATTAAATACTTTGAGAAAGGTTCGCTTTCGTCGTCGGTATATTATCGCGATACGAAAGATAAGATTGACCGCATCAGAACAGTTGACGAATCAGGCATGTCTATAACCCTTCCGCAAAACCTTTTGTCTGAAAAAGCAATGGGTATAGAATTCAGCAGCACCTATGCGTTGTTTTCGTGGTGGAAGTGGGATATCAATTTCAATTTTTTCCATGCCGATATTGATGGTAGTAACATTGTTGAAACGTATAAGGCATCAACGTACAGCTGGTTCGCAAGACAAACATCACGTTTTACATTGCTTAAAACGTTGGATATCCAGGTTCGTGGAAATTATGAGGCCCCACAAAATACGGCGCAGGGCGAGCGCAAATCACTTTACTACGCCGACCTTTCTATGAGCAAAGACGTGTTGAAGGGACGCGGAACAATTAATCTCAATATTCTTGACGTTTTTAACACGCGCCGAATGCGGTCAATTTCTGAGGGAAGCAATTTTTACACTGAGTCCAACTTCCAGCCTAGACAACGGCAAATTAACCTGACTTTTAATTATCGCATAAAACAGGCAAAGACAGCAAAGAAGGTATTGGAAGAATAGTGCCTGATCTGATTAATGAGAAATTCGGTCCATAAAAAAAGCCTGTTTCGCAACAGGCTTTTTCATTGACGTATCTATTCATTAGCTGCCCACGCTTCATATCCTTCAGGATTATCAAGTGAATACGTCATGTCGGCGCAGCGGTGCAATATTTGTCTAACCAAGTTTCCTAGTTCAACGAATAGGAAGCCCCAACCATGTAAAGACTTCCTGTTTTATCAGTGCCGAAAAATTCGTGACTGTCTTCATTCAGGATATTTCTAGCATTTATAAATACGTTGAATTTGTTAAGCGGCATATAATTCAATTTCACATTTACCAGGACTTTGCCTTTAATATTGGCTTGTTCACCAGCCCCGGTCGGATCAGACTTGTCATATTGAGTATGAGATTTGAAATAATAGCCGTTCACATTGAAGTACAATTTTTCCGTGAACTTGTAAGTCAGGAAAAATCCACCGTAGAATGCGGGTGTATTCTCATGCTTACCGTTCTTATACGTTTGTACCGGCATAATGGCAGTTGAAACAAAGGCATCGGGAAGGTCTTTAACCGTTGTTTCCTGGATAGTAATGAATGGTTTGAATTGTAGCTTTTCGCTGGGCACCGCGTTTAACGAAATTGTTCCGCCAGTCTGTACCGCCTCCGTTGGGAGATTTTCATATAACATCTCCGTCGGCGTAAAAGGAGGGAATGGTGGCGCTGGCGCCAGTTGGTGTACGAGATATGCTCCGAAATTGCTACCTGTCTGACGGAAGAGATCCAAATCCATCTGCAGCCAATTATTCATTTTCACCCGGTAACCAATTTCGACCATACGGATGGTAACAAGATCGTAGTCCTTGTTAGCACGAACGCCGATGATGTATCCCGGTGCTGGCTCATTATCAAAATTGGCATAATTCTGCGCGATGAATGATCCGGTGTTGGACCTTGTTACAGCTGCGCGGATAAGATGCGCATTGCCGATTTTGTAAGTCGATGCAAATTCGTATGCAAAAGTGGTTTTGTCCGGCGTAGAGAACTTGTCGCCACGGAGTGCAGTCAGAAATCGCCAGTTTTTGGTAACGTTGATGTCGGCACGGACAAAGGCGGCTGTTGTGCCAATGGAATAGCTTCCGTTCAGATAGCCTGTGCGATTGTCACCTGGTACAGTATAGCCTTCGTCGCTATAGTTCACATTTTGATACGCCAGTCCTGGTGTGATTAAAATTTTATCGGATATTTTGAAGGCATACTCTGCGTTGATATCAAAATTGTGATAGTCGTAACCATTTGGCGTCGATCCGACGTTCAACTCATCCATCCCCGACAAATAGGATGTGCGTACAGCCAGACCGTAAATTTTAGCAGCCAGGTTTACGTATTCCGATTCCGATATGTTTGTCGTAAGGGGGATGTCCTTGGGTGCCAGGAAAGCCTTTTGAGCGTCTGATCGCTGCAGTCCTATCGTCAGGTCAAGGTCTACGTGCTGATTGGGACTATAATTTGCAAATGCATTTGCGCCCCACTTCTGCATCGCACGATTAATGTGCGGATACCTTTGATTTCTAACGGCGTCTGAGGACAGGTCTTCGTACTCGCCTGTTGCTGTGTTAAAATATTCGTTCTGAAATCGGTCTTTCTCCTGAAAATTCGCAGAAGCTGCCAGCGACAACTTATCGGTTACCTGTTTTCCGAAACTCGCTTGGCCTATCGCTGTGTTTTGTGTACCATACTGGATTGTTGCGTATGCATGTGTGCCCTTAGTCACTTTTTTTGTGATGATGTTGATAACACCGGAAACTGCATTGGGACCGAATAACGGAGCAGAGGGTCCTCTTACAATTTCAATACGCTCTACGTCATTGATGTCTATAGGAAGCGTTTCCCATGCTGTACCCCCCAGGTTGTGGTTAAAGACTGGTCGATTGT
>DASQTN010000584.1:0-5347 GCA_035641895.1 Chryseolinea sp.
AGGCATACCTAGCCAGTATCGAACGCTTGTAGTTGTTCCTACCCTGATTGTTAATCACAAGCAGGCTGAGCAATTAATTGAAGATCTTGAAGTCCGCTTCCTGGCGAATCGTGATCCCAATCTCCTTTTTGCACTGTTAACGGATTTTACCGACAGCATCCAACACGCGTTATTAGAGGATGAATCGCTCATTGCCCGGGTTCAAAATGGAATTGAAAATCTGAATCAAAAATACGGGAGGGCATCCAACGACTTGTTTTTTCTTTTCCATCGTCCACGACAATGGAACCCTCGTCAAAACAGATGGATGGGCTACGAACGGAAACGGGGAAAGTTATCGGACCTCAATCGTCTTTTGCGCGGCGGAGGGCAAGACCAATTTTCCGTCATCATTGGTGATCCCCAAGCCTATACGTCCGTCAAGTATGTAATTACGCTGGACAGTGACACACAACTTCCCAGAGATTCTGCAAGGACGCTCGCAGGCATTATGGCACATCCTCTTAATCAAGCGGTGTATGATGCGAAGAAACAAAGAGTGGTTGAGGGATATGGAATCATACAACCGCGAATAGCAATCAGCCTACACGGAGCAATTCGCTCACAATACAGCAGGCTAAATGAAAACGACTCTGGAATCGATCCTTATACACGTATGGTATCAGACGTCTATCAGGACGTTTTTAGTGAAGGGTCCTTCATTGGGAAAGGGATCTATGAAATCGACACGTTCGAAAAAGCATTGCGAGATCGCTTTCCGGAAAACAGAATATTAAGTCACGACTTGCTGGAAGGTTCCTATACACGATGTGGTTTTGCAAGCGATGTGCAATTCTATGAGGAGTATCCTTCAAAATACCTGATAGATGTTGCCCGGCGACACCGTTGGATCCGAGGAGATTGGCAAATTGGAAACTGGTTCTTACCATTTGTACCTGGTAAGGACAGGCGATTGAAGAAAAATCCCATCAATGCATTGTCACGATGGAAGATTGCCGACAACCTTCGAAGAAGTCTTTTTCCTATTGCATTTTTAGCCCTGATTATATTGTCCTGGATTTCTTTGCCTGATGCGTGGTTTTGGGCTATCTGTTTAACAGCAATCGTATTGGTGCCGCCCCTTCTTATATCCATCTGGAATGGAATAATGCGTAAACCTCCGGAAATTGAACAGACCCAACATATTAACAACGCATTTGAGTCGACGTATAAAAACCTGCTTCAAGGTCTTTTTACGCTCGTGTGCTTGCCATACGAAGCCTACATTAGCTTTGACGCCATCACCAGAACGTTGTGGCGCATGCTCATATCCCGACGAAAATTATTGGAGTGGAATCCATCGGGATTGATTCAAATTCGGGACAGAAGTTTAAAAGATACATACTTTTCTATGGCAGTCGCTCCCGCGATTGCCCTCATCGTGTTTATTTATCTGGCTTTCGCGAAGCCTGACGTCTTGATTTTTGCATCGCCAATATTAATTGCCTGGGTGGTTTCACCGATGGTAGAATGGTGGCTGGGATTGCCCGTACCCTCGCGCAAAACCAAAGTCACGGACGAACAGGAATTTTACCTGCGCGAACTCGCCCGTAAAACCTGGGCATTTTTTGAAAACCTTGTCGGTCCAGAGGACAATTGGCTTCCCCCTGATAACCTTCAGGAGTATCCTATCGCCGTGGTGGCGCATCGCACCTCTCCTACTAATATCGGACTTTCACTATTGGCAAATCTGGCGGCCCGCGATTTCGGGTATTCGACAATGGATGAACTGCTGCAACGGACAGCCAATACGTTCGCGACCATGGAAAAAATGGACCGGTATTTTGGACATTTTTTCAATTGGTACGATACACAGACACTTAAGACCTTGCATCCGCGCTACATTTCCTCTGTAGATAGCGGCAATCTGGCGGGGCACCTCTTAACGTTACGGCAAGGACTGCTTGGCCAGAAAGTCCAAAAAATAGTAACGACTAATGTATTAGATGGATTACACGATACGTTGCGAATTGCTATCGGATATGACAATGAGAAACATTCAGGCCTCCTTCAACTTAAAACGATATTTGAAGGACATTCGAGGGATGAAGACGTCAATTTAATTGACCTTAAAATATTTTTAGACAATCTCGCGACGCGGCAAAATGAAATCATGGCAACGGTGAGTCCAAACATAGGCTCAGACCTCAAGCGCTGGATGGGAACGTTATCCCAGGAAATCAAAACTATTTTGGACGAGATTAATTTTCTCGCTCCCTGGCTCTCAATTTCTCTTCCTCAAAAATACATGTCACTGGAAGTTTTTAATGGCATTCCTACACTAGAGCAGCTTGCCCGGATAAGTAAAGGAACCAAAGCCGAGTTGGAAGAGCACGAAAAGAAAGCCAATGACGCTGAAGCGTTGTTGCTTTCTGAATTGACCGAAGCGCTGGAGCTTTCATGTAAAAGAGCTCGCGAGCGAATCAGTCTGATACAGTCCTTAACGGTTCAATGCTCGGAGTTCGCGGAAATGGAGTACAACTTCTTGTACGATAGCTCGCAGCACTTGCTTGCTATTGGTTATAATGTTGATGATCATCATCGCGACTCCAGTTTTTACGATTTGCTCGCGTCGGAAGCTCGCCTAAGTTCGTTTGTTGCAATTGCTCAAGGTAAACTTCCTCAGGAAAATTGGTTTGCACTGGGCCGGCGTCTTACAACTGCGGAAAATATTCCTGTTCTTCTTTCATGGAGCGCTTCCATGTTCGAATACCTGATGCCAGCCTTAGTGATGCCTTCTTACGAGAATACGTTGCTCGACGAAACGTGTAAAGGTACCGTTAAGCGTCAAATCGAATACGGCAAGCAGCAAAATGTTCCTTGGGGAATTTCTGAATCGTGCTATAATATGGTGGATACGAGTCTCATCTACCAATACAAAGCCTTTGGTGTTCCGGGTTTAGGATTTAAACGCGGATTGGGTTTGGATATAGTTATTGCGCCGTACGCAACCGTGCTTGCGTTAATGGTGGATGCGAAGGCGGCATACGCTAATCTTGAAACGATGCGGTTGGCTGGATTCGAAGGAAAATATGGATTTTATGAATCCATCGACTATACGCCATCACGGCTGCCCAGAGGCCAATCTCACGTTTTGATCCAAACATTCATGGCTCACCATCAGGGAATGAGCTTGTTGTCGCTGGCCTCTGTCCTGCTTGACCAGCCGATGCAAAAACGGTTTGAAGCTGATCCACAATTTCAGACGGCATTATTATTACTGCAAGAGCAGGTTCCTAAAACTACGGGCTTCTACACGGCCTCTACGGAAATGGAAGACATCACTCCCATCTCTTCACACGCGCAGATAAGAATGATTCATACCCCGGACACTCCAATTCCGGAAATCCAATTCCTGTCGAATGGAAAATATCATGTGATGATGACCAACGCAGGGTCAGGGTATAGTCGATGGAAGGAACTGGCGGTTACACGTTGGCGAGAAGACACCACGTGCGATAATTGGGGAACATTCTGTTATATCCGGAATCTGGATACCAATGAATTGTGGTCGAATACTCATCAGCCCACATTGAAGGAAGCTGAGCAATATACAGCCGTCTTTTCACAGGGGCGGGTTGAATATCGCCGACGGGATGAAAATATTGAGACCTATACCGAAGTAATCGTTTCTCCGGAGGATGATATCGAAATACGAAGGGTTCATATTTCAAATCGTTCAAAAAATAAAATCAACCTTGAACTGACGAGTTATGCCGAATCTGTGATGGCAGTTCCAATTGCAGATGCTTCGCACACAACTTTCAGTAACCTGTTTGTTCAAACGGAAATTATTCAAAACCAGCATGCCATTCTTTGTACACGAAGGGCGCGGTCAAAGGACGAACGACCACCGTGGATGCTACACCTGATGAAACTAAATCATGGTAAAGAGGTGCATACTTCCTACGAGACCGATCGGCAGAAGTTTATAGGGCGCGGACGTACAACAGTAAATCCCAAAGCGCTTAGTGATACGGAACCTCTCTCAGGTTCCCAAGGCTCTGTGCTGGATCCCATTGTCTCGATTCAACACCGGATTTCTCTCGACACAGATGAGACCGCAATGGTTGACATTATCACGGGCATCGCGGAAACGCGAGATATGAGTCGATACCTGATCGACAAATATCAGGACCGAAACATGCGCGACCGGGCATTTGAATTGTCGTGGACGCATAGCCAGGTCGTGCTTCGACAAATAAATGCGACTGAGCAGGACGCAGAACTGTACGGGCGATTGGCAAGCTCGGTTATTTACATGAATCCTGTTTTACGTGCCAACTCTAATATCCTGATCAAAAATCAACGAGGCCAGTCTGCATTGTGGAGCTATTCAATTTCAGGAGACCTTCCGATCATTCTGCTACAAGTCTCCGACAGCAGCAATATCACAATTGTAAGACAACTCATTCAGGCACAGGCGTATTGGCATTTAAAAGGTTTGGCTGTGGATCTCGTAGTGCTAAACGAGGATCCGAGCGGGTACAGGCAAGTATTGCAGGAACAAATTCAATCGCTAGTTGCCGCCGGCATTGGAGTTAATAGTGGAGAGCGGCCCGGAAGAATATTTGTGCGTCAAGTGGATCAGATCACGGCGGAGGATCGCATCTTGCTTCAAGCGGTAGCCCGAGTCATCATATCCGATAGCAGGGGAACCTTGGTCGATCAAATAAACAGAAAGTCGGCGCTCAAACCCACGATTCCATATTTACCTTTTGCCCAAAAACATGCCATCATTGCAAGTAAAGCTTTTGTAAATAAAGATTTGCTATTTCAAAATGGCGTCGGTGGATTTTCAGCCGATGGAAAAGAATATGTCATTACCACTAAGCGGGAAAATCCCACGCCGCTACCGTGGATCAATGTTATTGCCAATCGAAATTTTGGTACTATCATAAGCGAAAGCGGTTCAACATATACGTGGTCAGAAAACGCGCATGGCTTCCGGCTTACACCCTGGCATAATGACCCTGTGTCTGACGGATGCGGCGAAGCCTGGTACATCCGAGATGAGGAAAGCGGATCGTTCTGGTCACCGATGCCGTTCCCTAAGCGCGGAAAATCTTCATACCGCTCGCGACACGGATTCGGATATAGTTTATTTGAACATGTCCACGATGGAATTATTTCCGAGGCCAGGATTTTTGTTGATGTGGATGCGCCAATAAAATTTGTTGCCTTAAAAATCAGGAATAGTTCAGGTCGCGCGCGAAAACTTTCTGCTACAGGATATATCGAGTGGGTATTGGGAACTTTACGATCCAGATCAGCAATGCATATAGTGACGGAGTTGGATACAATGACC
>DASQTN010000585.1:0-13424 GCA_035641895.1 Chryseolinea sp.
CATTTTCTTCAGCCGGATACCATGCTTCAGCGCCATCGTATCCATCTTTTTTGATTCGCGAACAAAACTCATCCCAGTTTCCATTGAAACCCCAGTTAGTTGCAAAAATAAGGAGTTCAAAGCCAGCCGCTGGCGCCGCAGTTCCTAAAGGTATATTAAAAGCATCGAGGGGATTGACCATTGCAGCAGTTCCGGACATGGCAGTTAAGGTTAGAAATCTTCTTCGGTTTAGGGACATTTATCAAAAATATTTATCAGCAAATAGCGGTACCGTTGAGTCCTTAATTATTTCAGGTAACAATTTCCTGAATAACTTTTCCGGATACATCGGTTAGTCTAAACGGCCTACCCTGAAACTGGTAGGTAAGTTTTTCATGATCAAATCCGACTTGATTAAGGATCGTAGCCTGTACATCATGCAACGACACTTTCCCGTTGATAGGATAATACCCGATCTCATCAGTTTCCCCCCAGGTTGTACCCCTCTTAATACCACCTCCAGCCATCCACATTGTAAATGCCTCCACATGATGATCACGACCTTTGAACGCCATTGTTTTGCCCTCCCGGTTTTCCTGCATGGGCGTTCGGCCAAATTCGCCGCCCCAAACGACTAACGTTTCGTCTAGCAGTCCACGTTGCTTTAGATCCAGCAATAGTGCGGTCATAGGCCTGTCAATCAGCCTACATTTTTCTTTGATACCATAGTCCACCGATTCATCGGGAGAAGTTCCGTGAGCGTCCCAGCCCCAGTCAAAGAGTTGAACAAAGCGAACACCTTGCTCGACAAGTTTTCTTGCCAGTAAACAATTGTTTGCAAACGATGCTTTCCCAGGTGTCGTCCCATACAATTCGTGAATATAAGGAGGCTCGTTATTAATATTCATCACTTCAGGCACAGATACCTGCATGCGAAACGCCATTTCATACTGTGCAATCCGAGTGAGTGTTTCAGGATCATTAAACTCATCATAATGCTGGCGGTTTACAGCGTTGATCGCGTCAATTGTTTTCTTCTTCATAGCCCGATCCATGCCTTCGGGATCATTCAAAAACAAAACCGGTTCACCTTCAGAACGACACTGAACGCCTTGATACACCGATGGAAGAAATCCACTTCCCCAAACGCTTTTACCAGCGTCCGGCGTTTTACCTCCAGAAGTCAGTACTACGAAGCCGGGCAGGTTACTGTTTTCAGTGCCTAGCCCATACGTTATCCAGGAGCCGATGCTGGGTCTTCCGAGGCGCGGTGACCCGGAATGAACAAAAAGTTGTGCAGGTGCGTGGTTGAACTGATCCGTGTATACTCCCTTAAGAAAAGATACTTCATCGGCTATTCCAGCGAAATGCGGTAAGTTTTCCGATATAAGTGCACCCGATTGCCCATGTTGTTTAAATGTCGCCTGAGGGCCTAACATTCGTGGCACACCACGAATAAATGCGAATCTTTTCCCCTCAAGCAGCGAAGGCGGGCAAAGTTGATTGTCGAGTTTTTTTAATTCAGGTTTAAAATCAAAAAGTTCAAGCTGGGATGGTGCCCCCGCCATGTGGAGATAAATTACTTGCTTAGCTTTACCTGGGAAATGCGGAGGTTTGGGAAACATGGGGTCAACGTTCGATATTAACTTATCCGGAATCCCATTGCTTTTTGAAGTACATCCTGCTAAGAATGTACCCAAGGCTGCAGCTCCTAGTCCAGCCGCACTTTCCCTCAAGAAATGCCTTCGTGAAATATTTTTTAATGCCTCCAGTCGAAAATCATTCAAGTCCATAAGTCACAATTAGGTCTTATTCTTTCGTTAATACTTCATCCAGGTTCAACATTGCATTGGCAACAACCGTCATCGCAGCAACGTGCGGAGGATTTGATTTTTCCGCAGTAAATTTCATTGCTGCATCTTTATCCTGTTCATAAACTTGTAAAGCGTTCTGATATAATCCGTATAGGATATCGAGCTTTTTTTGAGGAATGTCGTGAATCAAAAGCCGCTTATAGCCAGCCTTGATTTGCTCCACAGGCTTTCCGTCCTTTTTCAACATATATGTCGCAAAATTTCTTGCAGCAACAACAAAAGACGAGTCATTCAAAGTCACCAGAGCTTGAAGCGGCGTATTCGTTCGAATTCGTCTGCTGACACATACTTCACGTGCTGACGCATCGAACATCATCATAGATGGGTATCCGCTGGTACGTTTGATATAGGTATAGACGGATCTTCGATAACCATCCTCTCCAGCACTTTCCTTCCAACGTTCACTACTATAAACCGAATTCCAGACACCAGAAGGTTGATAAGGCATTACGCTTTTGCCATACATTTTTTCACTCAACAGCCCGCTAACAGCCAGCGCCTGATCACGTACTTGTTCAGCCGATAATCTAACCCTCGGGCCACGCGCAAGCAGTCTGTTCGCGGGGTCTCTTTCTTTCAGTTCTTCGGAGATACGGGAATCCTGCCGGTAGGTGGAAGACATCACGATCTCTTTAATCAATTTCTTCATGCTCCACTGATATTCATTCATAAAACGCAACGCCAGCCAATCCAGAAGATCCTGGTGTGTAGGCACTGCGCCTTGCGTTCCAAAATCTTCTAACGTCTCCACTATGCCTGCTCCAAAGAGCTGTTCCCAAAATCTGTTTACAGCAGCGCGCGCCGTCAAAGGATTGTCAGGACTCATTAACCATTTTGCAAACCCAAGTCTGTTAAGCGGTTCATTTTCCGGAAAATCATTCAGAGACTCCGGCACGCCCGGATTTACAGACTGACCTTTGACCATCCAATTTCCGCGATCAAATACATGCGTTGTTCGAGCCTGGTCTGGGGTATTTTCTACCATGATTGGCGTAGTCTCAGGTTCGGCATTGACCAATTGCATAAAAGATGTCTTGAGCCGCGTAGACTCTTGCGTGTTATTTTCAGGAAGGTCTTCCAGGAATGCAAGCCACTCTACAGCGCAAACTGCTTTGTCAGGCGAAATGGATCGGTTCCGGAAAATAAAAAACAAATCATGTTTGCCCGTCACCGATTTAAGCGGATACAGCACCGATTTATTTGCCTTCTCCACTAAGCCGTTTCCAATCACTTCGCCGTCGAGCCTATCAAGTCTGATTTCAAATGAACCGCCTTCATGATCAGTCCAATAGTTGAGCATAAGATTTGTTTTCCCATCAAGATGGATATTTCGAATTCGCGCACTTCCACCCGATTGAATACCAAGCCATTTATTATCGAGCAGCGCGCCACTAATGAACTGATCGAAATTGTGTGGATGATACTTGGGCTCAAGCGTTCGTAAAAAAGCGTTGACTTCCTCAGCCCTCTCCTCGCCTGCTTTTTTCTGAACCCACGTTTTTATTTCCTCAAGTTTCTCTTGATCCTCTTCTTTATACAATCTAAGGGTGGGGTGTTCGCCAGGCGTATCTTCATCGCGTGTGTTGTTGAAAAATGCCATTGACTTATAGTATTCTTCATGAACAAAAGGATCGTAAGGATGCGTATGACACTGCACACATCCCAATGTCGTGCTTTGCCATACCTCCCATGTCGTATTGACCCGGTCTATCAACGCAGCAACGCGAAATTCCTCATCATCGGTACCACCTTCATCATTGTTCATCGTATTGCGGTGAAAAGCGGTGGCAATGAGCTGATCGTCTGTGGGGTCTGGCAGCAGGTCTCCAGCCAATTGTTCTGTAGTAAATTGGTCATAAGGCATGTCCATATTAAAGGCCCGGATAACCCAGTCCCTATATTTCCATATTGTTCGGCCCGCGTCTTTTTCATAGCCCTTTGTATCAGAGTAACGAGCCATATCAAGCCACCAGGACGCCCACTTTTCACCAAAATGTTTCGAGGTAAGGAGCTCATCCACCATTCGTTCATAGGCGTCGGGACGGTCATCTAGCATATAAGAAGCCGTTTGCTCTTCAGTTGGAGGCAATCCAATTACGTCGAGGTACACTCTGCGAATCAACATAGACTTATCAGCTGGTTCAGATTGGGAAAGACCTTCTTGTTTCAATTTCTTGAGAATGAAATAATCGATCTCATTTTCTGCTTCAACATCGGGGTTGTCAAGAAAGCCGGATTGCAATTCGTCGCGGGATATTTCTGGAGGTTTCGGCGGGAGATATGCCCAATGATCGCCCCATTCTGCGCCCTCTTCGATCCACTGGGTCAAAACATTTATTTCTTCCTGAGATAAAGGCTCTTCCTTGTAAGGCATTCTTTCCTCTGGATCCTTTGAATTAATTCTCCGGACCAACTCGCTGTGTGCTGGCTCACCGGGAACAATTGCCAGTTTACCCGATTCTGCCGTATCAAGCGCCTCCGTGCGAAATAGAAGGCTAAACTCTGCATTCCGTTTTACGCCGCCGTGGCAACTGATACAACGTTTGTTAAGAATGGGTTTTACTTGGGTACTGAAGTCAATTCTTTCGTCCTTACAACTTGTAAACCAGACAGATATAGCAAATCCAACCAGAAATATGTAAAACTTTCCCTTCATCAGAGATAAAGTTAAATGAATTCACCTTTAAACTCCATTAGTAACATTGCAGAAGGTGAATTTTAGGGGGCTAGAAGGTAACTTTGTGCTTAATGGAGCTAATTCTTTAGAGCTGTTGGTAAATCGACCTCATTTTTATACTTTTGCAGGCTCAAAATTAAAAAGCAAACATGAACAATTACGAGACAGTATTCATTTTAAATCCCGTTTTGTCTGAGGACCAGGCAAAGGATACTGTCGAAAAATTCGTAAAGGTGTTGACGAAAGCTAAAGCCGAAATTCTCAATAATGAGCAATGGGGCTTAAAGAAAATGGCTTATCCAATCAACAAAAAGTCGACAGGCTTTTACAATCTAATCGAATTTTCGGCAGACTCCGGCGTGATCAACACACTCGAAACGGAGTACAGACGCGACGAATCAGTAATGCGTTTTTTAACGACCGTGCTTGACAAACATGCATTGATCTACAATGAAAGAAGACGCAAGGGTGAATTCAAGAACAAAGAAAACAGGAAACCTGTAAAAAAAGCTGAGGAGGGCGCCAACCGATGACATTAATGAACGAACCGATTAAGCGTGCAGAGATTAAACCAAAGTACTGCCGCTTCAAAAAGAATGGGATCAAATACATTGATTATAAAGATCCTGACTTTCTTCTAAAGTTTATCAATGAGCAAGGCAAGATCCTTCCTCGCAGACTTACTGGTACGAGTTTGAAATTCCAGAAGAAAGTGGCTCGAGCAGTAAAACGCGCCCGTCACCTGGCATTGCTTCCGTACGTTGGTGATTCATTAAAATAGTAGTTGAACTCATTAAAGAAAGACGATCATGGAAGTGATTTTGAAACAAGACGTAACTGGAGTTGGCTATAAAAACGACATCGTAAAAGTTAAAGCGGGTTATGGTAACAATTACCTTATACCAAACGGCTTTGCGCTGATCGCCAACGAATCCAACAAGAGACTAGTAAAAGAGAACGTTCGCCAGGCTGCTCATAAGGCTTCAAAAGTTAAACAGGATGCAGAAGCAATTGCTGCGAAAATTGGTGAACTGACTATCGAAATCGGAACAAAAGCCGGTGAAAGCGGAAAGATCTTTGGTGCGATAACCGCGCTGCAGATCGCTGATTCGCTGAAAGCAAAAGGTTTTGACATCGACCGTAAGAAGGTTCTGCTAAAGGAAAATCCCAAGCAATTGGGAACCTACAATGTAACGTTGGATCTTCACAAAGAAGTGAAGCATGAGATCCAGGTGAAGGTAGTAGCAGAATAGTTTATATACTCATTCAGATATGCTGAAAGCCGTTCCGTAATCGGGACGGCTTTTGTTTTAATACACAATCATTCGATTGCGTAAATAATTATATAGTTGTCGTTACCAAATCAGTTCGTACGTGGTATTTTAGGTTGATCTAATCCTCTGACCTGCCGATGCTGACGACACCTCTCTTTCATCATTATGCCCTTGCTCCGAAAACCTGGGATGAAATGTACGACGATGAAAAGATAAGATTTCAATATCGAAATGTCTTTGACTTCCTGCAACGCATACCAGCTGCGGAACTCAGTAAGAAAGAAGACTTAGCAAGGAAACTTTTCATGAGTCAGGGAATTACTTTCACTGTCTATTCCAGTGGCGAAGGAATAGAAAAAATCTTTCCGTTTGATATCATACCGCGGATCATTACCGCTGCCGAATGGGATTACATTGAAAAAGGAATCAAACAACGATTACGTGCCTTAAATCTTTTTTTAAAGGATGTATATCATCATCAATTTATCCTTAAAGATGGTGTGGTTCCGGTGGAATTGGTGTACTCATGCCCGCATTACCTGCGGGAAATGCAGGGCATCAATATCCCTCATGATATTTATGTTCACATTGCAGGAATCGACTTAATCCGCGATCACGACGGAACATTTTATGTATTGGAAGATAATCTAAGAACACCTTCTGGTGTTTCATACATGATTGAAAACAGGGAAATAACCAAGAGAATATTTCCAGATCTGCTACCGCAGAATTTTGTAAGACCCGTTACTCAGTATCCCAACATCTTATATAAAAATCTTTTAGCCCTTTCTCCGCGGCAGATTTCATCGCCGACGGTCGTAGTGTTGACGCCTGGAATCTATAACTCCGCCTATTTTGAGCACGCAACGCTCGCCCGCCTTATGGGAATTGAGCTGGTTGAGGGACGCGATCTTGTTGTCGAGAATCACATGGTTTACATGAAGACAACGTCCGGGCTACAGCAAGTGGACGTAATCTACCGTCGCGTGGACGACGAATATCTCGATCCTTTGGTCTTTGAACCGTCCAGTGTACTGGGCGTATCGGGACTATTGTCGGCGTACAGAAAGGGCAACGTCGCCATTGTTAACTCTATTGGAAATGGTGTTGCCGATGACAAGGCAACTTATGTTTATGTGCCTGAAATGATCCGGTACTACCTGAACGAAGAGCCAATCCTTAAAAATGTCCCGACTTATCAGTTAAGCAATGATGCAGAACGAGAATATGTCTTGAAAAACATCAACCAGATGGTCGTTAAGAAGACAAACGAGTCAGGTGGTTATGGTATGCTTATGGGACACACCGCTTCTGACGAGGAGATCAGCGTGTATGAAAAACAAATCATAAAAAACCCGAGGCAATTTATCGCTCAACCTATCATCAGCTTGTCTAATGCGCCGTGTTATATCAATGGAAGAGTACAGCCTCGAAGGGTTGACTTAAGGCCATTTGCGTTGTGTGGTCCCACTGGAATTGAGATTGTTGCAGGCGGTTTAACGCGAGTAGCCTTGAAGGAAGGGTCACTTGTTGTGAATTCTTCCCAGGGCGGAGGAAGTAAGGATACATGGGTGCTGGCAAAATGAACTTTATAATGGAAACAAAATTCAATTTGAATGCTTAGCCGAGTCGCCGACTCCCTTTATTGGATGGCGCGTTACATGGAACGCACCGACAGTATTCTCCGGATGCTAAAAATTAATTATGCATCCTCACAAGACAACAGTGAAGAATTTTCATGGCAACCTGTGCTGAGAATTTTTAGCCACCTGGAGCAAGCGGAGGCCGCGGAACTTGAGCCCAACGGAAGGAAGATTATTCAATACATGGTGCTCGACCGGGAGAATCCAAATTCTGTTTTTACGATGGTCCGTAAAGCCCGGGAGAACGCACGAGGCGTTCAGGACAATATCACTACAGAGGTTTGGCAGTGCTTAAACGAATTTTATCACGTGGTTCATGAAGAACGACTAACCTATCTGCTTGAGCATGAGGACCCCATAACCGTTTTGGATGCGCTCATTAAAGAGTGCATGCACTACTTTGGCGTGGCAGATAACACGATGTTTCGGGGAGAAGGTCTCTGTTTTATGAATGTTGGAAAGTACATGGAGCGCGCAATCCAAACTTCAGACATCCTGGACGTCAAGCTCAGTAATCTGGCTTACGATCTCGACAAACCTACGGACACAACGTATTGGAAATATTTACTTATGTCGATTTCAGGATATTCGTTGTATCTGAAGCGGTATCGGTCAGGTTTTGAAGCCCGTAATATTATTGATCAGGTATTGTTCAATGTAGACTTTCCAAGATCAGTTCTTTATTCACTGAACCAACTGCAGCGCTATTTTAAACGGCTTCAGAGTGATCAGAATACAGAAGGGTTTTCTAAGGTTGACTTTATGATCGGGAAACTTCGGAGTAAACTACAGTATTCCGATGTACAAAGTGTTTCGCAAACTGGACTTCACCATTATTTGAATTCAATTACAACCGACATATCCGGTATTGGGAACACATTGAACCATTATTACTTCGCTTACAGTTAAAAACACATTTACTATGTCAAAATTTAAGATCAGGCATGTCACGAAATATTTGTACGAAGATCCTGTGCGGGACAGTGCCAATCAGATCATGCTTTATCCGCTGAAGGATCAATATCAGGAGGTTCTTCAACATCAGATTTTAATTTCAGGTAATCCTATCGTGAGTGTTCATCGTGATTATTATGGAAATGAAGTGGGTACATTTACGAATGCGCAGCCGCATAAAGAACTGGTTATTGATTCAAGGTTAAGCGTCGAAACTGCCCATCGTCCCGTGCCGGAAGATACGGTCGACCAGGAAATTCAATGGAAAGAATTTGAAAACCTCAAGTACCAGCTTGAGTTCGTCGATTTTCTAAAACAGGAAAAATTTGAAGCCCTTCCGCAGGTAAAGGCAGTTCTGGACGAAGAACAATACCGGCGATCCACACCACTGCAGTCGGCAAAAGATCTCTGCGGATATATTTATAATAACTTTTCCTATCAGAAAGGCATTACGACAATTGAAACAACGGTAGACGAGATTTGGAAAATTCGATCCGGTGTATGTCAGGATTTTGCTCATCTACTATTAGTAATGCTTAGGATGATGAATACGCCTGCGCGTTATGTTAGTGGATACGTTTGCCCCAGCCGGGATGGGATGCGCGGAGAAGGTGCGACGCATGCGTGGGTAGAAGCTTACATTCCATTTTATGGATGGCTCGGGCTTGATCCGACCAACAATTGCATTGCCAATGAAACTCACGTAAGGCTGGCGGTTGGAAAAAACTTTTCCGATTGCTCTCCGGTAAAGGGAACCTACAGAGGCACGTCCGAGCATACATTAGAGGTAACCGTAAAAGTTTCTTACGAAGATGGCAGGACTACAGAACCTGAAAAAGAATTTATCAAGCCTGAGAAGTCTACATCATTTTCGAAAAACTCTTTCCGTAGATTTCAGGAGATGCAGATGCAACAGTGAGGGAAGGTACGAGTGACGAGGTACGAAGTACGAATGCTCTTCGCCATATTTGCACTCCGTTGTTAATATATAGTACAAGAGTTGCAAGGTAGAGTTAAAAGCTGCGAGGTCAGAGGCACGAGGTACGAGTGACGAAGTACGAATGCTCTTCGCTAACCTTGCAATTGGTAGTTCATTGACTCCTGAATCGAACGTACAAGATACCAGAAAGAGGACTGAAAAATACAATGTACGAAGTACGAAGCACGTCAAGACTTCCCCTCGTACCTCGTAAATCGTACCTCGTACCTAAAATTTATGTCTTACAAAAGCCTCCATCGCCTCATACTCTGCGAGGCCTAATTCATTATATGATTTAGCTGTGGCGTGATTCCGGTCTTCAGCGCGCATCCAGAATTCACGTTTATCACTTCCAGGAAACATCGCGCTGTCTTTTTGAGATTGATGTTTGAATACAGCCCTGCGTTTCCGCATCAACTCTTCCGGACTAAGTGGCACTGCCATTTCAATTTGATCGATGTCCCATTCCTGCCAGGCGCCACGGTACAACCATACCCAACAGTCTTTCGCCCATGGCTTTTTCTTGAGCCTTCGAAGAGCTTCGAAGATTGCAGCCAAGCATACACGGTGCGTTCCATGTGGATCTGAAAGGTCCCCTGCGGCATATACCTGATGGGGTCTCACTTTCTCTAAGATCTCAATGATAACTTCGATATCCGCTTCGCTTAATGGTTTCTTCTTAACAGCACCGGTCTCGTAAAATGGCATATCTAAGAAGTGCATTTGCTCGTCAGGGATTCCAACATATCGTCCCCCTGCCTTAGCCTCTCCCCTTCTGATAAGCCCCTTGATCTTCAATATTTCCTCACTATCAATTTGTCCTGGTCCCTTTTTCTGGAGCGCTTGAACAACTTTCTTATAGAATTTTGCACCATCGGTTTTGCTTAAACCAAATTGGTCATTAAAGTCACGAACGAAATCAGCAAAACGAATTGCGTCGTCATCAAAGACGGCGATATTTCCAGAGGTCTGGTAAGCAACATGCACTTCGTGTCCTTGATCAACCAGCCGGATGAATGTTCCTCCCATGGAAATTACGTCATCGTCCGGATGAGGAGAGAATATCACAACACGTTTCGGAAATGGTTTTGCTCTCTCGGGGCGATGCGAATCATCGGCATTAGGTTTACCCCCAGGCCAACCGGTAATAGTGTGTTGAAGGAAATTAAACACTTTAATATTGACTTGATATGCTGATCCAAACTCGGTGATTATATCGCCCATGCCGTGTTCCATGTAATCGTGATTGGTAAGTTTCAGCACCGGCTTCTTAATCTTTTGCGATAACCATACAACGGCTTTTCGTATGAGGTTTTCATTCCAATCCACACTGTCAAGAATCCACGGTGTTTTAACTCTTGTGAGCGCAGACGATGCGGCATCATCAAGCACCACGGTGCAATCGGTGTGACGTTGCAAGAAAGATGATGGTATCTGATCCGTAACTGACCCTTCAACCGCCTTCCGGATAACGGCAGACTTCCCTTCTCCCCAAGCCATCATGTAAACTTTGTTCGCTTTCATAATTGAACCGACGCCCATGGTGATCGCTTTTCGAGGAACATTCTCCTCACCAAAAAAGTCACTGGCAGCGTCGATACGAGTAACCTGGTCTAACGATACAAGCCTTGTAAGCGATCGCTCGGAGGAACCCGGTTCATTAAAGCCAATGTGCCCCGTACGACCGATACCGAGTACCTGAATATCGATTCCGCCCAGCTTGTCAATTTTGTCCTCGTATGCTCTGCAAAAATCAGCGACCTCATCTTTCTTCAGAGCTCCATTTGGAATATTGATGTTCTTTGTAGGAATATCAATGTGGTCAAAAAGATGCTCCCGCATGAATCGCACATAACTTTGAAGCGCCTCAGGCTGCATTGGATAATATTCATCCAGGTTAAAAGTGTGAACATTCTTGAAACTCAGACCTTCCTTTTGATGCATTCTAACTAATTCCGAATATAGCCGAGTGGGTGTCGAACCGGTTGCCAGGCCCAGTATACAAGGCTTTCCTTCTTTTTGGCGAAGCTTAATCAGCGACGCAATTTCTTTTGCGACGTACACTGACCCTTGCTCGGAAGTGTTAAAGATTTTTACCGGGATCTTTTCAAAAGCGGTAAGGTCGTTATTCATAATTTTAATGGTTTTTGTATTATCAATACTCAAATGCTAAGTAGCCAAAAAAGCGGCAAATTTTCAACTGTTTGCGGAAACATAATATGAACACATTTCGAACTTTATTTACTCCGACACCCTCACAAAAACGTATAAGCCTATCAGACAGGATATTGACTATCGGATCATGCTTTTCCGATGCAATAGGTTCCCATCTGGTCTCCAATAAAATTACCTGTAGCGCTAACCCTTTTGGTACTCTGTATAATCCCTTTTCAATTCATAAAGCGGTTCAATATGCAGTGTTAAATGAGCCCGTTCCGGAAGATACATTTTTACAGCGTAATGATATTTTCTTCAATTATGACTTCCATTCTGAAATTTCATCCTTGAATTTAAGTCAATTGAAAACGCAATTAAAAACGATGATTTCCTTAAGTCATTCTTTTCTGCAAAATGCTCAATGGCTGATCATTACCTATGGCACGGCCTGGGTATACGAAAGAGCCGATAACAAAAGCGCTGTCGCGAATTGCCATAAAATGCCTCAATCGCTGTTCACAAAAACCTTAATGACTCAAAAGAAATTGCTGGAGTCGTTTGGCTCGATGTATGAATCGTTAAAGGCAATTAATTCCGAGATTAATGTGTTGTTGACTGTTAGCCCCGTAAGACACATAAAAGATACATTAGAACTTAACAGCGTGAGTAAAGCTGTTTTGAGAGTTGCGTGCCATACCTTGACGCAGCAATATTCCGATGTTCACTATTTTCCGTCCTATGAAATCGTGATGGATGATCTTCGTGACTACCGTTTTTACAAAGCGGATATGATTCACCCTACCGAACTTGCGGAAGAATATATCTTCACAAAGTTTGCAGACCAGTATTTTAATGATGAACTAAGAACGTTCATACTGCGGTGGAAGGAGATAAAGGCAGCACTGGCGCACAAACCATTTCACCCTGCATCATTGCCCCATCAACAATTTCTTAAAGAATCGCTAAGAAAATTGGAAGAACTAAAAGGGCTGGTGAATGTTGATGAAGAGATAGAAATAGTTAAAAAGCAGTTGAGATAAAAAGCCAAGTGCAAACTGTGCCTACGAGCATTTTAACCGCTGAGAAAAAATACCGGGAGAAACTGGCAATCACAACTCCGCGGAACTCAGCGTGCATTATTCTCGGCGGATCGCAGCGGTGAAGTAATCTGTAACCACAAAAATTTTTACCGCTGAGAAAAAATACAGAGGAATACACGCGGAGGTCCGCTGACCGGCTAGCAATTTGTCCTCGTGATCTCCGAATGCACGATTATCAACGGATCGCAGACGATTTTTTATCTTTTAAATTTGATTACTCATGGCAAACAGATTAATAAATGCAACGTCTCCATATCTCCTCCAGCACGCCCACAACCCAGTCGACTGGTTTGAATGGGGAAAGGAAGCCCTGGATAAAGCGGCAACGGAAGACAAACCTATCCTGGTAAGCATTGGCTATTCCTCATGCCATTGGTGTCACGTGATGGAACGGGAATCATTTGAGAAGGAAAGCATTGCCGATGTTATGAACAAATTTTTTGTTTGTATCAAAGTGGATCGTGAAGAACGGCCCGACATCGATCAGATCTACATGGAAGCGGTGCAAATTTTGGGCGTAAATGGTGGATGGCCTTTAAATGTGTTCCTGACTCCGAACCAAAAACCTTTTTTCGGAGGGACCTACTTTACACCACAAGTGTGGGTTGAAGTATTGAACAATATCAATCGGGCTTACCGGGCAAATCGACAGCAGATTGAAGACACTGCGGAAGAACTTAGGCTCCATCTTTTGAATTCGGAAGTTGACAGGTACAAACAAAAGCCTACCGATTCTGAACTTATTCATGACCTCTATGAAATTTATAATCGGCTGGAACCAAAGTTC